>JADQBO010000009.1 GCA_016278585.1 Desulfosporosinus sp. | reverse complement strand
CTGAGATGCAGGAAGGAGACTTGGCCAAAGGACTCAACCCACTGCTGAATCGTAAGTACTAGATTCTCAGGCAAAGGATAGGTACTTAGCTTTTTCAGGACTGGGAGCACGTCTTCTGCTGGCATACCTCGTTTCAGTGCGTTTAGGAGATAGGTCTTATCCAAACGGTATTTAAGCATCTGATCCTGCTGCTCAAGGACAGCGATTTGGCTTAGTTTCCAGCGGGCAGCCCAAGAGGCGGCATGCGGTAGCAAAATTTCAAAGTTCGGTTGGACATACGCTGTATCGGGCCCGCTCATGGGATAGATGGAATCTATGAGGTTCTTGATCTCAATATCGTCTTCAAGTTCGTGCCCTTGTAATAGTTTAGATATAACCAACTGGCCCAGTGGAGTTACTCGCACCAAAATATCCTGCTCATACTTGCCCCAATCCAGTAAGCCTAGAAAACGCAGGGGATCGAGAAGGCTGATGACGGTTTCTTTGATTAAGAGATTACACACGTTGTCCTCTGAAAATAGCTTACTAATCATAAGACCCCAGCTTGTCCACTTGGTACAGCGGCTTAAGACGGGCAGAATCAGGAAAAAGCCTTTATTCTGAATTGTTTCAAAGTGCTCCGGATAAATCACGCAAAGCAAATCTTCCACTCTAATACTCTCGGGCAATTCTTGTCCCATCGACGTCAACACCAAGCGATCTCCGCTTTGTCCCAGGAGACGAAAACGTCGGGCAAGGGAAAAGAGCCAGAAGAAATAACTCTCTAGGCTAAATTCCTTGTCAGATCCTGCTGGATTAGTTAAGGCAGCTAAAATGCGTTTTAACGAGTGTTTATTGATCTCGTGAGTACGAGTGAAAAGAACCTCTCCCTGTTCTACCAAGACAAGAAACTTAAATAGGTTATCCAAGGTGTTCGGTAAATCTGCCCGAAAGGTTTTTTGCGGTTCTAGCTCATAATCATCGAATTGGACTTGAGTATTGAGAAAGCGCCAAAAGGATCTGGCAGCCTCTTCTTTAAAAGTAAACGTATTGGAAGAACGTCCCTCAGCCAAAAAGCCGATTTTATACCATTTGGTAACAAACCTTACAACCCCCTGATAGCCTGGCCCTGGTACATGTCTATCTAAAAAGCATAAACTAACGTAATCATCATGGTCATAACTACAAAAATAATCGATACTTCTATCCTCAGGTTTGGTATAGGCCATGTAAGCAAATAGAATCCGCTCCACCGGATCCATCTTGGCAAAATAATCTGGCCAAGCTTTCGGTTTAAGTTTCTTTACAGGAGCAGTATTTGTTTTAGAAGTCGTTTTAGATCTTGGCTGACGGGGAGCGGATGGGTTGTCCGAAGATTCCTCTGCATAAGTGGGTGGTACAAAATTAGGCGGCAATTTTTCCCCAAATACGGGACGCCACTTTTGGGGTTTCGGATTCGTCATGGTTCAAGATCCTCCTCGATCAGGATTTTATACGCATACCCTTGTTCGGTTAGAAAAAGCTGACGATGCATAGCGAATTCCTGTTCTTTGGTATCTTTCGAAACCAAACTATAAAAATACGCTCTACTGTCACCCTGCTTAGGTCGGAGTATGCGACCGAGTCTTTGGGCTTCTTCCTGCCGGGAACCAAAGGTTCCGGAGACCTGAATCGCCACATTAGCATCCGGCAAATCTATGGCAAAATTGGCCACTTTTGAGACGACTAAGCAGTGCAGACGGCCGCTTCGGAACTCTTCATACAGGCGCTCACGCTCCCGTTGGGGCGTTTTACCTGTAATTAAAGGAGCATTTAACTCTCGAGCAAGCATTTCGAGTTGACGCACATACTGCCCGATCACCAACACCAGATCCTCCTTATGACGCTCCATTAACTCGGATATTTTGTCCGACTTACGGGGATTCTCTGCGGCTAACCGAAATTTACCTTTTTCCTCGGCTAAAGCATAGTCCATACGACGGTCTTTACTCATGGAGATTCGCCACTCCGTACACTCGGCAGTGGCAATCCAGCCTTGGGTCTCTAAGACTTTCCAGGGAACATCCATTTTCTTGGGACCAATCAGAGTAAAGACTTCATCTTCTTTGCCATCCTCCCGTACCAGCGTTGCTGTTAAACCCAAACGGCGTTTCGCTTGCAGCTCTGCTGTGGCTCGAAAGACAGGCGCAGGTAAGAGATGAACCTCATCATAGATGACTAGACCCCAGTTCTTTTCATTAAATAGATGAAAGTGATTAAAGTTGCCACCAGCCTGAGTACGATGAGTGAGAATCTGATAAGTGGCTACGGTCACTGGACAGATCTCTTTTTTCTCTCCAGTATATTCCCCCATTTGTTCCGTTTCCAGGGTTGTCTTATCCTGTAACTCCCGCAGCCATTGTTTGACAGCACTATTGTTGGTCGTCAGAATCAACGTTTCACACTGCAACTCCATCATTACGCCCATCCCGATGACGGTCTTGCCAGCGCCGCAGGGTAGTACCAGGACGCCACTCCCTCCATGCACCGAACCCTGTTGATGAAACATTGCGACGGCTTCTTGCTGATAGGACCGCAGGGCAAAGGGTTCTCCTTTAGGATTTTCACCGAGCCAGGCCATGGGTAAGGGATTGCCCTCGCTATAACCCGCTAAGTCTTCAACTGGGTAGGAGATTTTCATCAGGAGCTGTTTTAATTGCCCCCGTGCTTCAGGGTTGATTTCTACTTGAGTTAGTGTTGGGGTTGAGATATCTTTGCTCCTCACTGGTTCTTCAAAGGCCAGTAAGAGTTTGACCTCTTTATGACGGATGATTTCTAAGAGGATCACCGGATCTTCGGCGGTAAGCAGGAGCTTGTCTCCGTCTCGTAAGAGCTTTACTAAGCCGTAGCGACCCATAAGTTGCTGGATTTCCGTGCGCACGGAGTCTGGCAGAGGAAATTTGCTATAGCGTTCCAGACCGTTCAACACTTCCGTAACGCTGACACCGCTTGATGCAGCATTCCATAACGATAACGGAGTAATCCGATAAGTATGGATATACTCCGGACTTTTTTCTAGTTCTGCAAAGATAGCTAATATATCACGAGCCTCCTCGTAAAGAGGATTATGGACTTCTAAGAGAACGGATCGATCACTTTGGACGATCACAGGATTTGTAGCAATTGGCATACATCAATGTCTCCCTCTTAGTGGATAATTTGTAATGATTATATCATAAAGTGTCGTAACAAAGAGCAATAAAGCACCTGCCTTTTTCGGCAGATGCTTGCTTATTTCCAATAGTTCATTCCCCATACGGTCAAGTCATTTCGATGCCGAACAAAAATACAATGCAGTCTGAGGGCCAACATCTATCTTCCGAACTTCATGGAAATAACGTCTCATTTCCTTTTCCCCTTGGCGTACAAAGCCAAAGTAATCTCCACCTTCGGCCCATTCGATGATATCTGTAAACAACCGTCGTCTTTGGTTATAATCGTAGAAAAGGATCTGGTCCCGGGAAAGCCTGCCGGCTTCAGCATATATACTTTGACGCAATTCAGAACTCAACCCGTGCAGAACATAAAACGAGAGAACTAAGTCAAAACTTTTGTCCGGAAAAACTAACCCCTTGGTGACATCCCCCTGCTCAAATTCAATTGACTTCCCCCGGGTGGACTTTCTGGCTGCTTTGAGCATTGACGAAGAGAAATCAACCCCCACAACCTGATACCCACGCTCAGCTAAACAATATGTTAAGGCCCCTGTGCCACACCCTATATCCAATACTTTGCCACCAGGAGGAATATTCAACAAATCTGCGTACTCATCCAAAATAGAGCGATAATTCTTGACTTGCCAATGAAAGAATCTATTGTAAACAGGTGCAATGATATTAAATACGCGAGCATGTTTCTCTAACTCTCCCAAAGCTATCCCTTCCTTTCCTCACATCCTCACAACCGATTGGGCAAACATTTTTCCGCCTAAAATTCTTTTTCATATCGTTTGAAAAATTCATAGTAGGTCCGCACATTTTCCAATTTAGTCCACCTTTTAACATCCACCGGATTCTCATCAAGATCATATATTTTTGCTCCCCTCAAGGCAAGTAAAAACGGAGAATGGGTTGAAATTATAAATTGGCAGTCCCAAAACCGTACTGCTTCCTCAATAAATTTCATTAATTCTATCTGCCGTTTGGGTGACAGACTGTTTTCAGGCTCATCCAAGATATACAGCCCGTTTTCAGAGATTTTTTCCGTAAAGTAGAGGAATGCACTTTCCCCATTGGAGTATTCCCGCACATTAGCCATCAATTTCTTTCTCACAAAACGAGACTGTGATTTGCTTCTAGCCATATTTACTGTTTTTAACTGTTCATAATCGGATAGGGACTTCATTTGAAACTGAGAATACTTGGCATCCAGATATTCTTCAAACAGTTTATCTCGTTTTTGGTCAATTCCTTCGTTGAGATTACGGACATTTAACATATAGTCAAAAACATCATCACTGGTAATAATTCTGCTGTTTTCAGGGATGTCGGCCTCCAGATGCATTCCGCACATATTAATATAGTCGGGATAGAAATTAGATTTATTATAAATAGAATCACGCTGGATGCCTATTTTTTCACCAATCACATTTAAAGCAGTAGATTTTCCCGAACCGTTTCCTCCATATAAAATCGTAACCGGCTCAAAATCGATTCTCTCAAAACCATGTCTTGATAAAACCCTAAATGGATAGAACACGTCATAGCAGGTTCTTTTTATCTCTATGAAAAAGTTAAACTCCATCTCGTCATCCGGAAATGTAAAATTACGTAAATAGATCATTGTTACCTTCTCCGTCTCCGTCCCTCGACAACCTTTTACAACTATTATAGCATAATCTTCCAGACAAAAAGATGAAACTTGTCCTTCATACCACTCAGGGCAGATAAAGCATTTTTCTCCATACGCTTCAACCGCTCCTATCCAATATCTCGGAATCTTTTTCCTTTACTGAGAAAGCCTTCTAAGTAATGGATTGCCAAAACTCCTTTTCCAAGTCTAGATCTTCGCAACACCCAACCTTAGCTACACCTAAATATACAATAACCTAGTTTATCCCTATATATTTTTGTCAGGTACTCATGTTTTTCAAAAATATCAAGTAACCTGTCATCGATTGTTTCCGAAAGTAAAAAATCAGACGCAGAATCAAGATCATTTTCATTCTCATCTTCATCAAATTGCTTGAATTTTTCTACCCCTATTTGTTTGAAACCGGCCATCTTAAAAAGGTTATGCCATTGTGATTCTGTAAAAAATTGAGAAACTCCATAAAAGTCAAGCGTTCTTTTTACTTCTTCCTTAGAAGGTAAATCTTCAAGGACCATTTCGATGGCAAGCAATACACCCTTTGGTTTAAGCACTCTTGTAAATTCCCGAAGTGCTAAGGGGACATCTGTAAAGGATGTTACCGATTCAGATAGAATGAAATCAAATAGTCCATCAGGAAAAGGTAAATTTTCAGCACTTCCATACACACTATTTATAGGTAGTTTTAAGGATAAAAACCTTTGTTTTGCTTTCATTAACATTGTATTATTACTATCCAAGGAGGTAACAGAGCACCGATATTTTTCTGCAATATAAGCAGAGGTCTGACCTGTACCACATCCGACGTCAAGAATTGACGTTTCTTGGTTTATATATTCCCTTGATAAAATTCGTTTTGTAAGTTTTAGTCCTCCGGGGTGAGCCCCCCCGACCCCAAACGATGCCAAGCAATCGAGATACGTGTAATTCAATGTCAGTCACATCCTTGTTGTAAATAACTATAGTATAGTATGATCACAAGGATAAATTGTCACTTTATAGTCCTCCTTTGAAGGTTAAGGTGTATTTAAGTACTGCATCTTGCCTTAGACCGGATGAAAGCTAGGGGTGCTAAATGAGCGTTATTAGAACTGACAAGTGGTTAGTGGATTTATATCAGCAACCCATTAAATTATGTGAAAAGCTAAAGAATTATTTTGAGGGCGCTCAAGCCTACGAAATCTATGATTATTTAAACCTGCATGGAATGTATCGTCCCTTGAAGAACGGTACCGAACAAGTGAGAAAGTTAATAGATAATAAGGTATGGGAAATTGTCCAAGATGAAAAACAACAACTTCAAAAAATGTGGGAAGGGCCTAATGTCCCTGTCTTTATATTTCCATCAGATCTTAATAATCCGAGAATCAAAACAGATTTTAATGGAAAGTCAGGCCTAGCCTTTAAAGATAAGCTGTTTTTATTTATTTCAAAAGATTCCTCGGAAAAGGAAATAAGGTCATTGCTGACACATGAATACAATCATGTATGTCGGTTATTTAACTATAAAAAAAATGAAGAGGATTACGTCTTGCTTGACACAATTATTTTGGAAGGGTTAGCTGAAAATGCAGTCCGCGAACGATTTGGTGAAGAGTTTATAGCAACCTGGACCTCTTATCACTCAATTGATGAACTAGAGAAACTATGGAACAACCTGATAAAACCCAACAGAAATCTATTAAAGACTGAACGCAAACATCTAGACATACTTTATGGCTTATCTTCTTATCCCAAAATGGCAGGGTATTGTGTAGGCTATCAATTAGTCAAGAACTATATAGAATCAAATACCTTAATATCTAACGATCTTCTAAATAGCCCAACGGATATGATAGCCCAGTTAAATTTACCTAGACGATTTACACTAACGAATAAATCAAGCAAACTAACAATGACATCACCGGTACAGATAGACGAAAAGACCGAGGGCTAAACTCAGCCCTCAGTCTTTTTACGTTAAATTCTTAGAAAGATCTGCCATAAAATTAGATAAAGAATAGTGGAAGTAAAGCCAATGTGGCAATCGAACCTAACGCAATTCCCGCGCCAAAACCGGGATAACCATAACCGTAGCTAAAGCCACCCAAATTTCTTGTGCGACTAAGCGGTTGTAAATACACGCTACTATTGTCAACATCCCCAATAATACCTCTATGAATTCTTCCGTCAAGAGTACTGATTTCAACTGCCCTACCTCTATATCTGTGACATAGGAAATAATAATCTCCAACTGACATTTTGTCACCTCCATATTTTAGCTCTAATGAACTATAGAATAGTTTATGAATTAAAATTTGGATTGATCCAAAATTTACCATAAAAATAGGGACTGTGACCATAATCTTAAAATAAATGTAAAACACACTTAACATTATATGTAAAGCTAACTTTACTTCAGCTGGAGGATCACCCGAAGGATTTAAGGCGTTCATGGAAAAGGTTCCTCAAACCGTAAAGAATGTCTATATCTTAGGTGGAAGTAGTGTTATATCCGACTCTCTCGTAAATGACGAAATCCAAACCTATGTACCTTTTACTCAGAGATATCTAGAATAGATTCTATAAATCCGTCAAGCCTAAACGGGGGGATAGATACGTTTTTTTCAAATGAAACAACGTACCTGTCCCCCCGTTTCTTCGTAAGCGTCAAACCGAACGTATCTAGAAAGGGAGCACTCCCTTTGAGATAATACT
>JADQBO010000368.1 GCA_016278585.1 Desulfosporosinus sp. | reverse complement strand
CTTTTCACGACACCTTCATAAGTATCAGGATCATCTTCACTCAGCTTTACCCTTGCTTTTTGGCCTATTTTTACTGTTTGAATTAGAGTTTGGTCTACCTCGATGACGGCATCTATTAACGAAATATCTTTAACCTTTCCCAACACGATTCCAGGAGTAAGAAACTGTCCAATACTAACATTTTTTCCGTCTACAACTCCAGTGATTGGAGCTCGGATAATCATATCGGCTAATCCGGTTTTCAAATTATCAAGGTTGGTTTGCGCTGCTTGAATATTAGCTTGATTTGAAACAATGTCTGCTTTGATCATTTTCAAAGAAGTTTCTGCGTCATCCAATTCAACTTGGGCCACAGCACCTTGTTGTGCTAATATTTTTATCCGATCGTAGATGCGCTGTGTATTTTCAAGGCCCGCCTCCGTCTTTTGCAGCGAAGCCTTTGAAACCTCCAACTGGCTTTCAGCGGACTTTATCTGATTCTTAATATCCTGGTCATCTAACGTAACAAGTCTCTCACCCTTTGCGACTTGCTTTCCATCATCAAATAAAACACTGATTACTTTTCCGCTGCTCTTCGAACTTACAATTCCTTCCTGATCAACTTCCAATGTGGCTTTATAGTATAGCCCTTCGCTTTGAGTTAACTCTTTTGGCCTAATCACTTGCACTGCAACCTTGTTACTTGTAACTTGTGTCACGCTTTCACTATCTTTGGGCACAAAAATCGATTGAAATTGATTTCCATTTAAAAGTGCAAATCCACCTATAAAAATAACAACAATAATTGCCACTAAGATTATTCTCTTTTTACTCATACCTTCACCCCTTACTGAACATTTCAGTCCTATTCTTTTTTTTAGCATCTATTCTATTTAGTATAAAATCAATCAATTTTTCCCTGTCAAGGTCTTTCTCATCTAGGGACCAGCAATCCCCATTTAGTGCACTTTAAAAGGCAATAAGTTCCTATCTGGCTTCAGCCATATTAACCTCCGTTCCGATTTTTGTCCGACCGTTCAATCAATATCAATATTATGCGTCTTTTTAGAATTGTCAATATCTTATAGCAGAAAGAATAAGATATATCTATAAACTATAAAAAGACCCTCAAAAGATGTTTCATGTTATCAAAGTTTACAACGGCATTTGCCCCAATAGAAAATCGACTGGACATTAGACTTAATAAAAAAGTTCCGCCAGATAATTATCCTTTATAAGTAAATAAACATTAAAACGAGAATCAGTTCAAGGTGAACTGATTCTCCGCACTAATATCACTCGTCAATAAGATGGTTACTAATGTTTAAAATGTGTTTTTGTTTATCTTCCACAAGTTGTTCAATATAGCTGTTTAAGCATAGGCGTAACGTCTGTTCGGTTTCCGATAAATCCACAGCTTGAATACCCGATTTGAATGGGTGCCTCCTAATTAGTTCAGCAATTTCAATGTCTCCAAGGATGCCTAGAACGGAGGTGATCTCACCTTTGCTCAACTGGGCATCAAAAAGTAGATCTTCGATATCACCAAAGGATTTAACGTTTTCTTTTATTAGTGCCAGCTTATCCGATGAGTATCGACATAGTAACAATTCCTTAATAAGTTCTCTATAGTCTTCATTATCCATTTTATTATCGGATAAGAACTGGACTTTGGGTTTCAAGTCTGGATTTGTTGGGGATACAAATGTTTTGTCTAGAGTGTTTGTCTTAACTGCTTGGGTGATATTCGCTGTAATTTTCGGCAGGTTTCTGTTAATGTATTTTGTAAGTGAAAGACTTGTAACATTCAACTCTTGAAGTACTTTCTCCATTGCCTTTCTAATCTTCAAAACAAGTAACTGATCGTTATCCTTCGACAGTTCATTACTAAGATGTTGTATTGCTTCTTCCGAAATATTTAAGGTCAAACTACTTTGGTTTACAAGGGTGCATGCTAATGCTGCTGTCACTACTAGTTCAAAGATATTAATCAGTAAATCTTGGTACTCGTTATGATATCCGCAAAGCAGATAATGTATATCCTGTGCCTCAAAATAACGGCAAAACTCATTCTCCAGATATAAATTCTCTAGGTATTTATGAATAAACTCAATTCCCGTCAAATCCGTAACTGGATTACAGAGCTGATAATCAATCGATGCCGGTACCTCATGTGCTGCAAAATCCGAATCATATAACTTGAAAAAGATGCCAATGGCCTTATCATTAAGTGTCGCGTTATAGGTATAGTTTAAGGTCATTAATTTCTTGTCTTTAGCCATGTTATAGATATGTTTTGCGGAATGTACTTTGCTTTTGATTAACATCCTTCCTCTTTGATACATTTCTGGAATCTTAGCCAATTTAAGTTCACTAACTGCAAAGGCAGCATCCGGTAGCGATTTCAAGTACAATCCTATCGTGTAGAGGTTGGATTTCATAATGCTTTCGGCGACTTCAACTCTTATCGAACTACTTTCACCATCGTTGTATCGTTCAGTTTTATAGGCTAAAAACTTAAGGCATTGAAGTTGAATAGCTGCGATATCGGAGTCCACCAGTAGTCCTTGAGTATATGCCTCTTGTACCATTGAAGTAAAATAAAATTCATTGCTCAAATTCTTACTGTCAATGACATACTTATTTTCAATATTCGCCATCTTCATCCTCCTCATCACAAGCTAGATCCTCCAAGTAATCGGGTGTGTATCCGAATCGTAAATTACGTGCCATATTAAAAAGCTCTCTTCCTAAAAGCAGCTCTAGTGAACCCTGACATATGCTGTCAAATTTATCTTTCATAAATTTGATCAAATCATCATCACTCATTAAATCGAGAGTTTCGTTTTTGAAGAAATAAAACATATCCGTTAAGTCGTGAAGTGATTCGGCATAATTATGCATCGAAAGATAAGGAGAGTTACAAAATTCTCTGATAATTTTCTGGATAACTCCTCCTCCGAATTCAATTCGACCGTTACCTTTTAAGGCTAGGGTTCGCGTTTCAACCAATTCAACAGCATCATACCGAGACAGTGTTAATCCGAATTGCGCGGTAAAGGCGTTACATTTTTCAAGTTCTGCTACCGCTAGTTCTTGAATTAGTTCCGAAGATATATTCATTATTTCGAAAGACATTAGCGTCACCTCCATACGGAAAATATGTATTTATAAACCCTTGACATTTAAATTGGAATATGATATGATTTAATTGGATATATATAATACATATTAAATGCCAATAACTTATATTATTCTATCCTTTTTTAATAAAAAATGCAACACTATTGAACTAAAAACCCTAACATTGAAAGTAGTACCCTTCTGGCCCCGTATGAAAATCTATAGTAGCATTATGTCTTCTAGCTATACTATAACAAGTAGCTAACTAATCCTGTCCCATTATCTTTTTAACCGTAATATTTTCTGACTTAGTATAGAACAGGTAGCTTCAGGAAAATCTCCAGAAGCTACCTGTTCTTCAGAAGTCATTAATTCAAACTTTACAACTCAGAACCTTACTAAAATAATTTACAGTGCAAAGCTAAGTAAGAATAAGCCACTTAGTATATACATGATCGGGCTTACTTCTTTAAATCTACCTGCAGCTACCTTTACCAAGGTATAAGAGATAAAACCGAAGGCAAAGCCGTTGGCTATATTAAATGTCAATGGCATCATGATAATGGTTAAAAATGCCGGAACAGCTTCAGTAAAGTCAGAAAACTCGATTTTTAATGCCGCTTCAGCCATCATAACCCCTACTACAATTAATACTGGAGCAGTTGCTGCTGAGGGTACTATAGTAAGGATAGGGGCAAAGAACAAAGCGATACCGAACAATACTCCAACGACAACTGCAGTAAGGCCTGTCCGACCACCTGCCGCAACACCAGAAGCACTTTCCAAATAAGTAGTAACGGTACTAGTACCTAACAGTGCACCAAAGCTAGTAGCAGCAGCATCTACTAATAGAGGCTTCCTTGCATTAGGCAATCTTCCATTTTCATCTAGCATGTTTGCCCGGGTTGCTACCCCGATTAAAGTACCCATAGTGTCAAACATATTGGCAAACGTGAAGGAGAAGATTAAAGCTATAAATCCTACTTTTAAGGAACCCATCACATCTAATTGAAAGGCAGTTTGACCTAGTGCAGCTAATGGTTCTAGAGAAACAATTCCTACCGGAGCCTGAGTTACTCCCAATGGTATCCCTATTATGGTAGTAAGAGCAATTCCAATTAGAAAAGCACCTACTACACCTCTGATACTAAGGACGATGATAATAACAAAGCCAATAGCAGCTAGCATTGCACTTGGTTCCGTTAAGTTAGCTAAATTAACAAAGGTAGCTGGATTAGGCTCTACCCAACCGGCATTTTTTAGCCCTAGAAAGGCCAAGAAAATACCTATACCCACCGTAATAGCTTGTTTTAAATTCATAGGAATAGAATCGAGAATGGCTTCCCGCACATTTGTTACTGAAAGCAAGATAAAGATGATCCCAGAAATGAACACTAGTCCTAAAGCCTGTTGCCAGGGGATTCCCATCTGGCCAACAACGGCAAAGGAGAAGAAAGCTACTAAGCCCATACCTGGGGCAAGCGCAAAGGGATAGTTTGAATAAAATCCGTTAGCTAAACATGCTACAAAAGAAGAGATACAAGTAGCTGCCAATGCCGCATAAATGGGTATACCTGAAGCACTTAAAATATCGGGTACTACAACTAATACATAAGCCATAGTCACAAATGTGGTGAGTCCTGCAATTAGCTCTGTACGTACATTAGTCTTGTTTTCTTTAAGTTTAAACATTCTTTCCATAGTACCTTCTGACAATGTTTAATTCCTCCATTTTAATATATTTTGTAAAATTACCCGTGAGTAGTTTAATCTTATTAAGGGAAAGTTATTCATTAGTTTTTTTGCCTTGACAACATTGGTCATTTTTTAGTTAAAGTTCCTGAAATTGTTGTTATGTTTCACTTGAAGTTGTAGCTGACACAATGACAAAAAAACCCTCTGAAGTTCAGAGGGTTTATTAGCAACATTGAATATTAGAATTAAAGTATAGAGATCGCTAAATTTATTTATGCTTTAAGCTTTTTTATAATCTTAGAGATTAGTTTAGATATAAGAATAATTGAAGAAAGCAGAATTAATATAAGTAATATCATTTCCCATTTCCAAATACTTAAGTTAGTTCCACGAAAAATTGTTATTTCCGGTGATATAAGGCTTACCAAATAAAAAAACGGAGCTAGAAAATAACTGATTGCAATTAATAATAGTTCTGGAGATATATGTAAGGAAAGTAAAATAACCGATAACCAAATAATATGTATATATCTGAAAATTATTTTAATCAATACTCTCCCTCCAATCCTATCAATAAGTGGCAGGATTGTTATACTCAATATCGGTGATCTCCCAATTAAACCATGTGAAATCTCCCGATTTTAATTTCCAGGTTAATTCCCCCTTGGTGGGTATTTTTATTCCCTCAAACACTTTATAATCTCTCATGGATACAGACCACGTTTCCAAGGCATAGTTCCCATTGTTCTCCATATATCTCTCAGCGGTGAAATTAACAGCCTCACCCTTTTCATTAATGGTAAATATACCTGATGCGGTAACTCCACCATAACTCATTCTTGCCCTGGCAGACGTTTCATCAATCTCTTCCCAGGTTATGTAGTCGCTTAAAGCAGCCGATGGAAACCATACAGTCTCAGCCAGGTATCTTACTAAGGTACCCTGGTCGATTTCCGGGCCCGTGCCATTGGCCACAGTGATAAAGGAAAGAAACTTAATAAGCATATTTCCCTGGCCGTTATAGTATCTGTCTTTCCCTACGATGAATAGAACTGGAGCAGGCCTAATCTTGGCTTTCCAAATAAAGCCGGGTTCTACAGTGGTAAAATATTGTTCCGCGTTTTCATCCATCCAAGGCTGGTCTTCTTTCATACGCAAAGATCCGACTTGTTTCAAACGAACTGTGCTAATTCTCTCCTTCCCTACCACTTGGGAGTATTCCAACCATCTCTGTACCGGCGAAGGCAGGCCTACTAACTCTCCTTTGCTAACAAGGCCGTTTACTTGCTGTTTATGATTAGCGAAGAGTGTCTCTACTTCACTTTCTACCGTTTTGTCAAATATACGATTTGCAAGGAACGTAACTATAACCGTCAGGCAAACTATTATGATCAGTATTCCTAAGATTATTGGTATCGGTTTAGGCACTTTTATCATTCCTCTCAGTTAATTGAGTTTATAGACCTATCATCTCATAACTTTACTGCGAAAGAAGGGGCATCCTGTCTCCCCAATATAAAAAAGGCCCTAACTAACGTCATAGTAAAGACCTTACATAACCCTAATACTAGGAAAAATCCCACTAAACGTCAGCAATTTAAGGTTTGTATCTTATTTATAAAGGTTGTGAATCCCCAGATAAAGCTTACTTTAATGAGTAATATATGCCAATACTTTCCGCTTCCTATTAGTTATATCACAAAAAGAGGGTTGAATTCCAGAGAAAATCGCTCAGAAATTCAACCCTTACATATTTGATATTTTAGTTTTATCTGTGTAATAGAGTGTACTTTGCAATATTTACAGAGTGGTCTCCAATACGTTCTAAATTACTAATGATATTGAGATAGGTGGCACCGTAATTTCCATTACAAGTCCCTTGGCTGAGACGTTCAATATGTCCTTTACGCAAACTGATTTCTAAATCGTCAATAATATCATCATATTGAAGTACTTTTTTAGATAAAGCAATATCATCAGTTTTTAAAGTTTCTAAGGACATTGTAAAGATTTCTTGGACTTTCTCAAACATATTCATAAGATCACTATTAGCTTGTTGTGAAAATTTAAATTTTGATTCAATAGCATAATCAGTAAGTTCCACGAGATTAGTGGCGTGATCCCCTACTCGTTCTATGTCACCAATCACCTGAAGAATCCGATAACTCTGGTCCGATTGCTCAGCTGTGAGAATTTTACCAGATGAAACTTTTAAGACATAATCCGTAATCTCATTTTCAAGCTGATCGATTGCATCTTCAAATTGAACCGTTAAATGTTTATTTAAGTGGTTTGGATTAAAAAAGTACTGTTTTGAATTGTCAAAGGCATTACCCGCCATTCTACCCATCCGTAAGGTCTCGCGGCTAGCATTGGCCAGAGCCAAAGAAGGATTCCCTAATAAACGTGGTTCTAAATATTTTGGCTTTGCTTCGATTACAACTTCCTGTCCCCCAGGAACTAGTTTAGTAACAATAGTCGCAAGAAGTGCAATAAAAGGCAACTGAAAACAAGTATTTAAGACATTAAAGACACCATGAGTTTGAGCAATCTGAAGTTTTATCCCCAGCGTTTCCCAAGTTCCCTCAAACCCAGGAATTAAGATATATATATAGTTGGTTAAAAAAATGACAAGTTTAGGGAAAACACCGACTGCGAACAGAGGTAAAAAGATGGCTGTACCGATTAAATTAAAAATCAAATGAGTCGCAGCAGCTCTTTTTGCCATGACAGAAGCACCAAT
>JADQBO010000238.1 GCA_016278585.1 Desulfosporosinus sp. | reverse complement strand
TAACTCGTCAAGAGACGACCCCAGAAATATTGGGTACGGGTTGCCCGAAGTTACTTCAATCTTTTGCCACTTCGTTAAGTTCATCTTCCATCCTCCTCTCTAGCCACGTGAGAATTTCTCTCACCACTTCGTCCACGTTTTTTTTGGACGTATCCACGATAAAGTTAGCCTGAGCGTAACATTCTTGCCGTTTAGACCACAATTTCTCAATTTCTTCTCTTGGACCCTTGAGAAGTGGGCGGTCATTTTTATGCCCGATCCGATCTAAAATCGTTTCTAGAGAGGCATGAAGAGCAATGACGATTCCCTTCTGGGCCAAAGCATTCCAGTTGAGCGGGTTTAATACCGTCCCTCCCCCTGTTGCAATAACGAGTCGTTCCTGTTGACTAAGTCGAGCTACCACGATGCTTTCTTCTGAACGGAAACGGGTCTCCCCATGACGACGAAAAATTTCACTGACACTCAAGCTGGTTACTTCTCCGATCTCACAATCTGTATCGACAAAATCCCAAGCGAGTGACTGAGCTAAGCGCTTTCCAACTGTGCTTTTGCCAGTTCCCATAAATCCAATGAGAACAATATTTCCCATGGAAATCCTTCCTCTCACTGATTTAGTAAGTTTTCTCGATAATCTTCCCAGGCTGTTTTTAATTCTATAAAACTATCCGCTGGAAACTTTTCAAGTACTGCTTCGGCAATGACCCAAGCCACCACATGTTCTAAAACAACTAAGGCTGCTGGCACAGCACAGACGTCTGAACGTTCCACACTGGCCTTGACCACCTCTTTAGTCTCTAAATGGACTGTGTCTAAGGGTTGATAAAGGGTCGGAATTGGTTTCATAACCGCTTGAAGGATAATGGGTTCACCGTTGCTCATACCACCCTCGATTCCTCCGGCATGATTGGAAACCCTGCCATAACCCTGCCCTTCACGATGATTGATTGGATCATGAACCTTAGAGCCCATACGGTCTCCGGCTGCAAAGCCTAATCCGAAAGAGATGCCTTTTATGGCTTGTACAGAGAGGACAGCCTGGGCTAATTTGCCATCTAATTTCCGATCCCAGTGTACATGAGAACCCAATCCCACAGGAACATGATGAACTTGCACCTCTAGGATTCCGCCCAAGGATTCCCCTTGTTCTCGGGCTAAGACAAGGCGTTCCCCCATTTGTTGTTCGGCAACCGGGTCCCCCACAGACCAAGCTGAGTCTTTGACTCGTTGCCAATAGCCATCCTCATCAAGACAGTTTACGTGAACTCCGGCTACTCCAAGGACATGTCCCCGGATCTCTACTCCAAGAGCCGTCAGGACCTGCCGGGCAATGTTCCCAATCGCCACTCTCATGGCAGTTTCCCGGGCACTTGCTCGTTCGAGGATATTCCGAACTTCCGTGCGATATTTTAGAGCCCCCGATAAATCAGCATGTCCAGGCCGAGGGGTCATTACTTTTCGACTTTCCAAGTCAGCGTTTTCTTCCCAAGTCATGATTTTCTCCCAGTTTTCCCAATCCCGGTTAAGAATCTCCAGAGCAATCGGGGCCCCCGTACTTAATCCTCCTCGTACTCCGGAAACAATCTGTACTTGATCTTGTTCAATGGCCATTCGCCCACCGCGTCCAGGACCTTGTTGACGTTGTCTAAGGGCCTCGTTGACTTGATCCTTAGAAATTCTCACACCCGAAGGAAGGCCCTCAATAATCCCTACTAATTTTCGTCCATGTGATTCCCCTGCCGTTAAAAATCGCACCTTTTGTCCCTTCTCTCTATATCCCTACTTTTCCCGAATGCGCATACCCACTGGAGCAACAATAACACTTCTTTGCTCACCCAATGAATTTGTCAAAGTGATGGTAGTTCCAACACTCCGTCCCGAAGCATTAAAGGTTAAATCTCCTGGTCTACCAACGAACTCAATTCCGTCCTTAAAGCTGACATTTTTTATCATTTTACCTTGCCTAAAGATTTGATAACGGTGAGACCCAGTCTGATAATAGAATTTTACCGCATACCAGTTATTTTCAGCCAGAGCGGCCTGCCGAGCATCCCGAATTTCTTCTAATAATTGGGTTGTCTCAAAGGCTAGGTGTTGCTTTTCAAAGTTAACAGGAAGCTTGATCAGTAAATAAAAACCTGAGCCTGCCAATAGAGTTAGTACAATCAGCATTTCTAGCAGCGTAAATCCTCGATTATTGGCCCTCACTTTGCTCACTCTTCCTTTACCTCTATTTATGATATTTTACGCCGCTTTACCTTTACCTCTATATCAAACTACTTAGTAACCCCAATCTATCATTCTTTCCTTTTCACTTTACCCTTTATAAACCGTTCGCTGTAAAAGTTGATTTTTTAAAGCCTGTCTCATCTCAGCGACGGGGGCTTTTCCGCCAAGCCAGAACTCCCACGCTAAAGCCCCTTGATATAGCAGCATGCCAATACCATTCTGGGTACGACATCCTAGTTTCTTAGCTTCCTGCAAAAAAATGGTTTCTATGGGGTTAAAAATTATATCCACCACGAGGGCTTGCTTAGAGATCCCTGCTAGAGAAAATGGAAAGGGCTCATTATACAGTCCTACCGAAGTTGTCTGGACTAAAAGGTCTGCATCCTCAAGCCAATCTCCCGGAGCAAAAGTGCCTGAAGTAGCCCTTCCTCCCTCGTGTTGAATGACTTGAACTAACTCCATCGCCTTTTCCGGCGTCCGATTAAGAATATGTAACTGCATCCCTTGCTCTGCTAAGGCCAGAGCAATTCCCTTAGAAGCTCCGCCTGCACCCAGAAGAACCGCTTTTTTTCCTTTGAATCCCTTCAGATCCTCTTCTACCGAACGAACAAAGCCATCCCCATCGGTATTGTGTCCAATCAGTTGTCTCTCATGAATTTTAACAGTATTGACCGCCCCCGCACGCTTAGCTTGAGGGGTAAGAGTATCAAGGAGAGGAATAATGGACTCTTTGTGGGGAAGGGTAACATTCCAACCGGAAAACCCCAAAGCACGAAGTCCTTCAACCGCCCCCGCTAAACGTCTGGCTTCGACCTGAAAACGAGAGTATTCCGCGTCTACCCCAAGGGACCGATAGCCTGCATTATGCATCCCGGGAGAGAGCGAATGCTGTATGGGATCACCGATGACCGCATAGTGTTTTTCCACTGCTAACATCCTTTACAAAATTCCTTTGACTAAAGCAAAATGATAAAGAAAACTTGGCTGGCGCTAAGCCTCCAGGCGTAGGCGGCAGCCTTAGTTGCCCTTATGCTTAGACGAAGACACTGTCTTCGCACGTATTAGCCTTTCTTGCAGTATAACGAAAGTTTATATTTTCTGACAGTAGAAAAAAGGAATGGCTAAGCCATTCCTTAGTGCTTAATGAATTTTCGGGCTGAAGGGTTTGGCCGAAGCAAAGTGTTTCATGATCCAAACGAGGACCTTCTCCAGTCGGCGCATCATTCGTGTTCCGATAAACTCATGCTCGTTAATGGGTGTGACCAAAATCGTATACAGGCCAAGGCGATTACCACCTAAAATATCTGTAAATAACTGATCTCCAATCACAGCAGTATCCTTTTGCCCGGTCTGCAAAAGATTCATTCCTGCCCGAAACGCTCTTCGCCGTGGTTTTGTCGCTCCGAAAACAAACGGAATTCCTAAGCAGTCGGCAACAACGGCTACACGCTGGCGCTTACTATTGTTAGACACCACACACGCTCTAATTCCTGCTGCCTTAACTTCTTTAAACCACGCTTCAACTTTTGGGCCTACTTCGACATCATTCCACGGAGTCATAGTATTATCTAAGTCAATAATTAGCCCTCGGATCCCATCCTGACCCAGTTGTTCTACTGAAATAAGATCGAGGGAATTAGCTTGACGAGTCGGTCGAAAATACTCAAACATTGAATCCTCCAAAGTGCATAGTTTTTATCATTATACCTTAGAGGATGCTACGAGAGCAAGTAAAGGACTTACCTATTTGGATCAATCTTTCCCATTTCTTCCATCAACTTTTGGAGGGCTTTCTTCTCAATCCGTGATACATATGATCTGGAAATCTCTAAGGCTTTGGCAATCTCCCGTTGAGTACGTTTAGGACTGTTCATCAACCCATACCTTAACTGAAGTACTAACTTTTCCCTTTTTGTTAACTTTTTAACGAGTTCCAGTAAGGCCCTTTGCTCAGATTCATTTTCTACCTTCAAGGAGATATCCTCTTCATTGGAACCGAGGACATCAATCAACGAAATTTCATTGCCTTCCTTATCCATTCCAATTGGATCATAGATAGAGACTTCACCACGGGACTTTTTCAATGAGCGTAAATGCATCAAAATTTCGTTTTCAATACAACGAGCCGCATACGTGGCTAGTTTCGTCCCTTTATTCGGATCAAACGTATTAATCCCCTTGATTAAGCCGATCGTCCCAATCGAGATCAGATCATCCCCGTCTTCCCCTGTTCCGTCAAATTTCTTAACAAGATGAGCGACTAAACGCAGATTATGCTCCACCAAGGTATTACGAGCGTTCTCAACCTCCGGGGTTAGGGTAAAGGGTTCTGTTTTGCTTTCAGCTAGGATTTTCAAACAACGTTTTTCATCCTTTTCATTTAAAGGCTGAGGAAAGGCGTTATTGTTGATATAAGAGACCAGTAACGTAACTCCCTTGAGAACAGAGAGTGCAATACTGACAAAAAAGACTTCTGCAAGCAAGATCTCACCCCTTTCGCACCGTATTTCTTATACCTATGCGTAACAGGAGAAGATTTTGCTTATCCACTTATATAAACATACTCATGATTCAGATGGGGCCTTTAAGGTTGAAACATTTTCTCAGGAGAATCTACTCCAAAAGGAGATTCCATAAAGTCTGGTTTTTGATTTGAATCCTTCGAAATCCCATTGCTACCATAAGCCGTTAACTTCAACTCCGCTCGCATGGTCTCTTGTGAACCCGTAAGGCTTATGGATTTGATCGCTAGTCGTTGACTATCTCCGAATTGCATCTCCTCAATCATAGCGAGCAAGTCGGTTGTTTTACCCGAACAGCTAAAGCTCATCCCCATCTCTTGGTAGGCATCTTTGGTTTGAGTTTGCTCAAAGGATACCGACTGGGGAGCAACTGAGTGTTGTTTAGCCAAGGTATAGAGCCCAACCATAATTGGGGGTTTATCAAGCCGATTTGGCAACTGATCATTTAATTTATTAACTTTCGCCTCTAAGGTTTTTATTTCCTGTTGAAGTCCACTTTGGTTATTCTGGTAGGTGAGCAGCTCCTGATACCGATTTTCTAAAGAAAGAAGTTGATTTGTAGAACCCTGAATAACCGTCCACTGGGGCAGAAAAAGGAATTTAAGATAGGCATAACTAATTCCAAACAGTATTATAGAAATAAGCACGATTATTTGAAACTTTTCCTTTTTCATCCTTATCTAATCTCCTTAGCTCCTCTACCTATTGATTGGCAGAAGAAAATCTATTTTAAGGTTAAATCAAAATTCAAAGACTGGGTTTCATCTTGCAACGAAACGGTTTGAATATCAACACTCTCTTGAAACATCCCCGAATCGCGAAAACTAATCCACAAACGGGCCACATCCACCGGGGTCGGAACACTGACACTCAGGCTCACTGCATTTTCCTGTAAGGAAAACGAATTGACAACTGACCCGACTGGCAGGAGATCTTTCAATTGTTCTAAAACAGGGGCGGGATCACGTGTGCTCTTTTGCATAAGGGTTTGTAACTGTTGTTGTCCCTCTGCTTGGGTTTTCAGCGCCTTCAATTGGTTAACCTGATTGGCAATGTCTCTAAGAGAGGAGATTTGGTCTTCAACTAAGAGGATGTCTCTATTTACTTTATATTCCCAAAGCCAAGGAGTACTGCCCAAAATCCCCAGCAATAATAAACTTCCTATCCCCCAAGTTAAAACTTGTGTTTTTAGTTTTAAAGGGCTCTCGGTTTCCCGGGCCAATCCGTCAACCCAGCGTTGGGCAAAATTAAACTCTTTTCTTTCTCTCATTTAGCCCTCCCGTAAGGCTAAACCATATAGGCTGCCATATTTCATTCCGTTTTTCTGAAGTGCACTAGTCCTTTTACTAAAACGAGGACGCCAAGCATTGGGGAAACCCACTTGAGTATATATTTCCAAATTAGATTGGAAAATTTCTTGGATAAAGGGAAGGTCCGAATAGTCCCCGGTCAGATAAATGCGGTCAATGGATTTACCAAAATGTCGGGCTGCAAAAAAACCGAAGAATTCGGAAAGCGACTGAAGAACATTTCTCAAGGTCACCTCTACCTCCGTTTTAGCCCAGGCATCCAATTTTGCGGTCTGCAGATCTAAATCTTCCTGCGCTTCCGAGGGTTCGTCCCCAACCCCTTTACTATTGACGGTTACTGTGACTTGGTCCAATACGTCCAACGAAACCTCAAAATCTGAATACAGAAAAAACACACCCTGCTCCAAAAGAATAAACTCCACCCGGTCTGCACTTAACTTAACAATCGCTAAATCAAGAGGAGCCTCCAAATCAGCCGGGTTATTGGTACTCTTATCCTTCAACGTCAATTGAGAATATAAACGAGCCAGTCCATCGGCGGCTAAGTCCACCACTTTCGGTTTAAATCCAATTTCTTGCCACTCAGCCCATAAGGTTTCCCACTGGTACTTTGGTAGAGCCGCCAGCAAAACTTGTTGACGTACCTCCCCGTCTTCTACGAATCGTTTTAATACTCTGTAATCCACAACATAGTCTGAAATGTTTAAAGTGAAATACTGCTCCACTTGCTCTGTTAATAGTTTGTCTAAATCTTGATAGGCCATCAGCGGAAGAGTGATCATCCGCGTGATCACTCCAGGGCAAGAGACTGCCAGCCGAAGTTTATTAAGGGGAACATGATTTTTAAGTAACCATGCTTTAATTAAGTCTGCCTTTTTCCCACCATTTGAGGGTTTCTCTTCTTGGAAACCTTCTTTCTGTACCAGCAGATTCTCTCCGAGCTGCTCTTGAACGTCTTCAGTTTCAGCATTAGAAGCTAATTCTGATGCTAATTGAGTTTCATAGCGAAATTCAGACAAGCGAAGAATATCTAGTTTTAGCTTACGACGGGCCACTTTAGCAACAACCCAGTGGTTGCCCCGTACAACAGCCAGCCATTGTTTTTGTTTGAACACGGTTTATCCCCTTTTTATGCAAGTTGTTACTACAAAAGTCAGATAATACCCATCAACCATTTATTCTATTTCTCTCTCCCATAAAAACCCTTCAGCGGCAGTCCCCTCACCTCCACCTGAAGTTGTGATCGTCAGGTAAGCAGTTCCTACTTTGCCCTCGAAAGTCGCTGTAATAGGAATAGTAATAGGGATGGTAATAGGGACAGGAGTTTCGACAGAGACAAATCTTGAAGGACCATGTGTATTAGTATAATAGCCAGTCCATAAACCTGTTTTGACCCCGGTAGCGACACCGCCATTCGCCATCAACGCAGTCGTAGGATCTGAGCTAGCCCATGCTGCTGTATCTGTGACATCTACAGTAGTTCCGTCAGAATAAATTGCTTTTGCCGTGAAAATTGGTTTA
>JADQBO010000132.1 GCA_016278585.1 Desulfosporosinus sp. | reverse complement strand
AAACTCAAGGACAAAAAACTTGGCTCAGCTATTGATAGGATAGGGATGATAAAGCGTGAGATTACACCCGATCCGTTTACAGCCCTCGTCTCAAGCGTTGTCAGCCAGCAAATTTCTAATAAAGCTGCAGTGACGGTCTGGAACAGATTGCTGACAATGCTTGGATGTATCACACCGGAAGCTATTGCACGGACGGATCTAGCTAAAATTCAAGGCTGTGGTATGTCTCAGAGAAAAGCTGGATACATTAAAGGCATCGCAGAGGCCGCTATTTCAGGTAGAGTAGATTTCAATAGACTTCATACACTAACGGATCAGGAAATTATTCAAACCCTTTCCTCATTACATGGCGTGGGAATCTGGACAGCCGAAATGCTATTGATTTTTTCCCTTTCTCGTCCTAATGTCGTAAGCTATAAGGATTTAGCGATTTGTAGAGGAATCATGAACTTGTATGGACTCAAAGAACTTCCTAAGGAAAAATTCGAACGTTATCGAAAAAGATATTCCCCCTATGGTTCTGTAGCCTCATTATATTTATGGGAACTCAGTATAATAGGATGACAAGGGGACGGGGTTGTTGACAACATTTAAATATTGAGAATTAGCCTAAAGCTATTGATTTTTGTAAGTAAATATAATTAGGGGTTGTAACAAACAATAAGCAGTTTTGTTACAGCCCCATTTTTGATTAAACCATTAGGTACTTCATCATTAATCTCTTCGTTCTAACGACATTCCCAGCATTATCATTCCAAGTATTGCAAAGGTGTGAAAAACGAACCAACCTGGCTGTAGAAAACTAAATGTCCCGGGATCAACCTTTTTCATTCTCATCATAACTTTAACCCTCCATTGCCATGTATTAATCTACAGTTTATTCTCTGTAGCTTTAACGATTAAAATACTGGTATAAGAAGGCAATTCTCAGGTTTTTAAATCAAAAAACCTTACAGGGCTTGATTCATGATTATTAGTTAAAAAGAATAGTCTGCATAGTTTGTTTTGAAATAGGGCATCTTATCTATTCAGGGGCAGTCGCTATTGATGATTGTAGGAAGTACGGGGGGGTTAAGGTGCGGGTTTTAGCGTTTTTGCTCGCTATGCTTATTTTAATATTAATTAGCTCGGCACTAAAAATACAAGTTGATTTTCGATATCGCCGGATCAAAGAGGAAGATCATATTGAAGTTGATTTTCGAGCGTTCAAGGGACTATGGCGAGCAAGCTATCAGATTCCAACCCTTCAGTTAGAGTGGGAAAAAGGGCCCCAGGTTGAGTTTGAGCAAGTAGCAAAAGAGAGAGTAGGAGTTCAAGCGACAACATCTAAGGCACGATTTCGTTATATACGGTGGGGGTGGTTAAGTAATCTCTGGTTAAATGCTCCCCTATTGATAGAGCACTTTGAACGTCTTAAGAGGCAATTTTATAAAGGCATTCATTGTAAGTATTTAAATTGGCGAGTAGAAATTGGCTATAAGGATGCATGCCAAACAGCGATTGTAGCGGGAGCCTTTTGGTCTATGTTTGGTTTTGCACTCTCATACCTTCATAAACAAGTGACTATGGAGGTTCAAGCTCCAACATTAGTGGTGGCTCCCCAGTTTAATAACGAAGGTTTCTTTTGCCATTTCCAATGCATATTCCAGCTAAGAATAGGTCATATTATTCTCGTAGGAATGAGGTTTGTACGAACGTTTAAGCGGGGTATAAGGGGGTAGACAATGTATGGCAAATCATCCGATTGAATCATTAATGAAAACAGCCATGGAGAGCATCCAACAAATCGTCGACGTTAACACTATAGTTGGCGACCCGGTTGAGAGCCCAGATGGCTCTGTAATTATTCCAATCTCAAAGGTATCTTGCGGTTTTGCTGCAGGGGGTAGCGAATTTTCCCCACCAGAAGACAAAGAGGGTGGAAATTCTGGAGGCGGCACACCTGGTCAAGGTCCTTCACTGCCCTTTGGTGGTGGTGCTGGAGCCGGAGTATCAGTTCAGCCAGTTGGTTTTTTGGTGGTAGGTAATGGGACAATTCGACTGCTTCCGGTCGATAGTAATGTGGTCGTTGATCGACTGATTGATACTGTTCCTGATTTGTTAGACAGAATTTCGGGAATGTTTCAAAAGAAAAAGAGAACATCGGACGATATTATTATTGCCCGCGACTAAGGTCGTGATTTAAGAATAAGGACAAAACAGAAAGAACGAGCTAATCTCGTTCTTTTTTGTTTGTCCTTTTCATACATTTTAGGCAGGGGGTGGGAAATGGTTAATCTCATCTGGCTTTTAATGTTGGCGATAGGAATAATCGTCGCTGGGTTTAACGGGCACATTGAGATGGTAACAGAATCTGCGCTGAAAGCGGCTGAACTGGGAGTGCAGGTTGCCATCGAACTAATCGGGGTTATGAGTTTATGGTTAGGGCTTATGCGCTTGGCCGAGGAAGCTGGTTTAGTTAAAGGAATTGCACGTTTCTTTGGCCCTGTCATTCGTCGTTTATTTCCATCTCTTAGACCAGATAGTCCTGCACTGGGAGCTATTATTATGAATTTAAGTGCCAATATATTGGGTTTAGGTAATGCGGCAACTCCTTTTGGACTCAAGGCCATGCAAGAGCTTCAAAAGGAAAATGCAACACCGGATGTGGCCAGCCCTGCCATGATTACATTTCTAGCCTTGAATACGTCGTGTATTACCCTAATTCCAGCAACGATTATTGGAGTGCGTTTAAAAGCGGGTTCGGTCAATCCAACAGAGATTATTGGGACTACCATTGTCGCAACCGGATGTGCTATGTTCGTAGCCATCTTTGTGGATTATTTTATTCGTCGCAGGAGGAAATCATGAATGTAATTGCAGAGATTTCTCGTTGGGCGATTCCCTTGATCTTATTACTAGTTCCCCTGGTAGCCTATCTTCGAAAGGTCCCTGTCTATGAATCCTTTGTAGCTGGAGCAGAGGAAGGGTTTGTAACCGGGGTGCGAATTCTTCCCTTCTTAATTGGGATGCTTGTTTCGATTAGGGTGTTTGTAGATTCCGGTGCCCTTAATATAGTGTCCCATTGGTTGCAGCCTTTTTTTGCTCTTTTGGGATTAGATCCTGATTTTGCTGCAATTATTCCTTTAGCAATTATGCGTCCCTTGAGTGGGTCGGGTGCTTTAGGGGTGGCAACACAACTCATTGATCAATATGGACCGGATTCTTACATCGGACGTTTAGCATCAACCTTACAAGGAAGTACAGACACCACATTTTTTGTATTAACAGTGTATTTTGGTTCGGTTGGAATCAAAAAGTATCGTTACGCCCTTAAAATAGGATTACTTGCAGATCTGATTGGTTTGATTGCCTCGGTATGGATTGTCACTAAAGTGTTTTATTGAGTCGAACTTTGTGCATACTAACGATGAACCGAAAGGGGGCATTGTACTGTATGCTATATATTGTTTTACCGGCGTATAATGAGGACGCAGCACTTCCAGTATTACTCGAAGATATCAAACACAACTGTGCAACGATTCCTCACCAGATTGTGGTCGTTAATGACGGAAGCACAGATAGTACCTTAGAGGTTGTTCAGAATTATGCCCGAACACATACCAACATACACGAAGTTAACCATGAAGAGAATCAAGGACTTGGAGCGGCAATAAATAGTGGTTTTAAATACGTTTTAAATTATAATCAGTATCAAATTAACCGATCGGATCATTTGCACGAGGAGTATTACGTTCCCGATATGGTCATTACGATGGATGCCGATAATACTCAACCTGCAGACTGTATTCCGTTGCTTTACGAGGAGATTTGTTCAGGATCAGATCTTGTGATTGCTTCACGGTATGTTCAAGGTGGGGAACAACATGGACTTTCTTTAGGGCGAAGGGGGTTATCCTGGGGAGCCGGAAGAATTATGAAATTTTTTGCGCCGATCAAGGGAGTCCGGGATTATTCATGTGGCTACCGAGCTTATCGACTTAAGTTGCTGGCCGAAGGAACCCGACAATATGGGCCGAATATTATTAGGAGTCGGAACTTTTCAGGGATGGTGGAGCTCTTGCTAAAGGTTGCTCCTTTGGCAGAACGTGTCACCGAAGTTCCCTTAAAACTTCATTATGAACTCAAAAAAGGTGCTAGTAAAATGAGAATTGGAGCAACAATTTGGGGTTATGGACAATTAATATACCAGATAAAACGCAAAAAATGGAGTACAATGGAATGGGCCGAGGAATAAGGCGTACACTCCTCTTAGTAATTCTGTTGACCGCCTTGGTACTTCGTCTACGTGGAATTACGAATCCATTGTTAGATGATCAAGCCTGGCGGCAAGCAGACACTGCCAGTATGGCAACCCATATGATGGGTCGTTTAATGGATTTTCCAGGTGTTTTTATACCTAAGCTTAATTACGATGGGGTTATACCCCAAAATGTTGAATTAGAATTTCCTTTTTTACCTTACCTTTTGGCTTGGACTTGGACTATTTTCGGTTGGTCAGATCTGTGGGGGCGTTTGTGGTCAGTTGCTTTATCCTTGCTTACGGTGGTTGGGATTTATGATTTAGGACGGAATATGTTGACCGACCGAGCTGGGCTTTTTGCGGCTGCTATTTATTCTTTAATGCCACTTTCGATATATTATGGACGAGTTGTCATGCCCGAACCTATGGCCCAAGCTTGGAGCATTTGGGCACTGGCGATGATCTGGCGATGGAGGGTTGCATCGCAGGAGCGAGGAATTTGGAAAATAGGCTTATTAATGGCGGGGGCAATTTTAGCGAAGCTTCCTCAGCTTATGTTGTTCCCTGTTGCTCTTTTGATCGGGTTTTGGCCGCTCAATGATCAACGTTTAGGGCAACTGATCCGTTATAGTATGATTGTGCTTATTCCGCCAATGGTATATTATTTATGGGTACATTTTAACGTCTCTGCTTCAAGTCAATTTGTATCTGGAATAATGACGAAACAAGTAGCCAATTCCACGAACTTAAGCTGGGAAACGTTAGCGAAAAATATTTCCCAAGGATTTACCGGGATTGTTTTATTTCTTTCAGGAGTGGGCATTGGCCGCCTCTTCTTTTTTCGTTCTCCAATGCGTCCAGCTCTCATAGTTTGGGGAGGAATTAGTGCTTTATATATCGTGGTCGTTTGCGCTAGTATTCCTTTAGATTATTACTTAGTACCTGTTTTACCATTAGCCGCCTTATTAAGTGCTTATGCCCTTGATTGGATAGATTCCTTACCAGGAACAGCCCTTGGCATAGTGTTTTTGGTACTAATCAATCAGGGTGTTTATGCTGACTTAACCCCAAAATATCAGTGGAATCAGGAATACCTTAGTCAAGCAAGGTGGATTAATGAGCATACTGCACCTTCTAGCGTTCTAGTACTGAGCGATCCACCACCCATGACATTTTATTATGCACAGAGGGTTGGATTTCGCTTAATCACTGTGAAGGATGATGAAATCCCCTCTAAAACCTTACAACAATTCCCCGCAGATTACCTTGTTCAGCTGCCTCTTCCACAAAACGCGCAGAAAGAACGTTTTTGGACAAACGTTCAGACCACTTATCCTGAAGTTGGACCGGGTATTTTTGATTTGAGAGGAGGAGGAGATTATGGCTCTAGATAAAGAGAGTGGAGAACGTTTGCAAAAAGTACTTGCGCAGGCTGGAGTGGCTTCCCGGCGACGGGCTGAGCAACTTATTCTGGAAGGCCGAGTGACAGTCAATGGAGCTAAGATTCGCGTTTTAGGACATAAAGTGGAGATTCATGACCATATTGAAGTGGATGGAAACTCAGTGGAACGATCGGAAGAGTTACACTATTACCTTCTTAATAAACCCGTCAGCGTGATTACCAGTGCCCATGACCCACAAGGACGCCCTACTGTCATTAATTTAATGAAAGAAGTTCCAGTACGTGTTTATCCAGTTGGCAGGTTAGATTATGATACATCGGGTGCATTAGTCCTTACCAATGACGGAGAACTCGCCCATCGCTTGATGCATCCTTCTTATGGTGTAGAGAAAACCTATCGAGTCTGGGTAAAGGGTCCGATTAGCATTAATGCCCTTGAGAATCTCCGACAGGGAGTCGTACTTGAAGATGGAAACACCGCACCGGCTAAAGTAGAGCGCGTGAGCGGTGTTTCAAAAAGAAGAGACGATAAGTCTATTGGTAATGGGCTAGAAATCTTAGAGGTGACAATCCATGAAGGGCGAAATCGCCAAATTCGTCGAATGTTTGCGGCTGTCGGATATCCTGTACTTAAGCTTGATCGAATTAGTTTTGGATCCTTAAGCCAGGGGAATACCCTTCGTCCGGGCGCTTATAGAGCGCTTACTCAAGAGGAAATCGAGAAATTGCGGTCTCGAGTAGGCTTATGATTTAGGGTAGATCGGATGACCAAGTTCCTTATTCCATTTTTCAATGTCTCTTCCGCCGTAGGACTGTAAGGTGTTAGCGACGGAATTGATTTTTTCATGCTCTGTTTGAATTAGTACAAACCAATGCCCTGTGCGAACTTCATGTTCATAATGACGTGCTCTTATTTCTGAAAGACCATAGCTCAGAAGAGCCTCAGTAAGCCCTAGACCTTGAGGTTGGTGCATGAGTTGACTGGCTAGGGGACCAGCGACAACCACTTCCCCTAAATTAGGGACATTAAATGGTGGCGCTTGAACTAGCCAAGCTTTATATCTGTCTAAGTTGATTTCCCTTGGAGGATACGCCAATTCGTTAGCAATCTCTTCATGGAAGTCCCCTTGGTGGAGGTATTCACTTAGAACTACGACCGATATTTTACTATTAGCTAAAGATTCTTCTTGAATTTCTACTATAGCTTGTTTAATTTGTTGAGGCCCTTTGAAAATAGCAACGGCTGTTTTTAGCATGTATAATCCTCCTTTAACCCACATTAGGATTTACCCTTATGAGTTTTCTTAGTATGTCCACAAATTCAAACCCTATAGCAAGGCTTGCAGGAGAAAATTAAACAGATGGAGAATATTTTATGATGAAATAAAAACAGAATGCAGCAATATGGGGAAACGGAGAGAGTCAGTAATGAAGATTCGAATTGGGGATGAGCTCCTTACAGAACACATTCGCGTACGAATTCGAGTGGATTTTCGCGGTGAATCGAAGAATGGACGCTTTTTCTTTGGAGGGAAAAGTAAAGAACTAATGGCAGAAACAATGCGAGAACAACAAGTTGCCTTACTTCGTAATGTTCCACTTCAAGGAATCATTATTGAGGAGGTCGATTTGAGTCTAGATGTTTATGCAGTGACGGAAGAGAATGGGCGGCGTAACCAGGAGGTTGCCTATGCGCCCATTATTTTAACCCTTCGTATCGAGAATATCGACGATTTACTCCCTCTCTTAATTAAACCAGAGTTTCGCAAAATTGAGTTTTTAAGTCCTGAGAACATATCTCTGCATCGATTGGATATGGAGCGATTACTTTTTCGCCTAAGTCAATCGTTTCAGCAAGAGCTAAGAGTGCTAGAACAAAAGTATTCACGCTAAAATTAACATTAGAAATGTATCATGTTTTTAGAATACAACAAGTTTAAT
>JADQBO010000145.1 GCA_016278585.1 Desulfosporosinus sp. | reverse complement strand
CTGTACTTCCAGCATGTCTGCCGAGGCTATACCTTTTGGGCTGCGACCCCACTTGCTCCGACTGACTTGCCAAATAAACTTTCCGGCCTCGTCACGTTCCTCTTGCAAAAAGGGCCCCTCCCCGGAGTTTGTAGCCGTACCCACTTGTTTTGCCGCTCTTGCTAAGGCTCGTTTAGCCTCTTCGCTAAGACCTAATCCATAACTCATGCCGGAAATCATTAACGGGATGTCTATTTGCAAAGGTTTTTCCGCTTTGGCCCCAAGGGTTACCTTCATATCGACAGGAACCGTTCCTTCCTTAGGTAGACGCGCCATTTAGGCAGCAACAAACATAAGGGTATCATAATGGGGCAGAGGTTTTGGGGAACCTAAGGGCCTATGAATGAGCTTTCCGTCTTCTGCACGCAAACTGATTTCCAGTACATTTTGAACAGACGTACGACGCACTGCATTCCAAAGTTCCATCAAATTTTCATGATACTTATCTCGAAGTAATCTTTCAAAAACCAACCCAAACAGTCGTTGGACGATGGTTCGAAAGGAACGTTTACCAATGAAATAAGTCAGAAAAAGAAGAATTCCAACAGCGATAATTGTCCCTATGACTGAAAGCGCAATAATAAGCAGGGCTGTCTGTAATAACAACGGTTAATCCCCCACCTTCATTTGGTGCTATTTCTAATACATAATCTTTCGTAAGCTTAGTCTATACTACTTGGCTAATAATATTCTCGATATTTGGGGCCCTTGGTTTAATCACCTCACTCCGTCCTAAAATTACCATTAATGTCATAAGAATACCATTTGTAAGAAAAAGGATTTTTCCCTTTCTAGCGAAGTATTATCAGGTAACTATCGACCTTTGACTTTAATGGAACCCTGTGTTCTATCAAAAGGCTTCCGGGGATTATTCTAAGTTGGTCCAAACGTCACCATTTCAAACAACGAGGAGGAACTTGACTCAATGAGAAAAACCAAAAAAGCCCTAGCTGCTTTAGCCATCGCTGGTATGACCCTAAGCATGCTTCCCTTCAATGCCTTTGCTAACAGTACCGTCCCACAACGTTTAGCGGGAGAAACCGCTGCCCAAACTGCAGTTGCAATTGCTGAAAAAACAGGTTGGACAGGCTCTGCCATTCTTGCCTCATCTGTGTCTTATGGTATGGTTGATGCGCTGACTGCTGGCCCACTGGCTTCCTTTCTTAAGGCTCCTATCCTTCTGCAAGGGGCTGGTTCAGTTCTGAATGCAGACACCAAAGCTGAACTTATAAACCTTGACGTTGAAACAGTATATATTACCAGTGGAACTGCGGTGATTAGTCAAGGAGTTCTGGATGAGCTCGAAGCCATGGAGATTACGGTTGTTTCCCTTGGTGGAGCTGATCGATTCGAAACGGCTGTCAATATTGCTAAAAAGATGATTGAACTCGGTGCTCCAGTGAGCAAAGTTGCTGTTGCCTACGGTTGGAAAAATCAAGATGCTCTCTCAATCGCCTCCATTGCCTCTGCCCAAACTCAGCCGATTCTCTTAACTAAGACAAACTCCATTCCTTCAAGTGTTAAAGAATTCCTAACGGCTAATGAAGGTATTGTTGCAACGGATGTTATTGGTGGAACAGCTGTCATCTGTGAAGCTGTCAAATCTGAGTTCCCCGACCCCACCCGCCACTTCGGAAATACCGCCTATGATACAAACGTTGAAGTTCTTAAAGCCTTTGACGATCTTTTAGAGTATGACAATGTCTTCATAGCTAATGGCGAAACTGCCATCGATGCACTTGCGGGGGCACCTCTTGTTGCTCAATCCAATGCCGGTATTGTTCTCATCAACGGCGCGGCCAATGAGGGCACGGATTATATCATCAACCAATTAACGGCCAGCAGCCTTATTACTGCTTTGGGCGGTTCGGCGGTTGTTCCAGAGGATATAATGAACGATTTACTTGAGGCTCAAATCGTTGCGGTAACCAAAGCAGCGGCTATCGAGAAAATTGAAAGTATTATTCAAAATGGGGATGCCTCCGGAGTAACAACTCAAGATCTTATTGACGCCGGTGTCAAGGATTATGAAATTTTTGATGGACCACACCTTGAAGCTTATCGAGCCGCGATTTCTGTAGCTGCGGATCTAGCCCTAGATACTACTGCTGAAATTCAGCAAATGGTCACTGATGTTAATGCAGCTCAAGCTGAAGAGGACAATGAAAATGCTGCCCGGGATTATGCTATTGCCCAAATTGATGGAGTTACCTTGAACACGGATGCTCCGAATAACACACTCCATTATCTTGAAATTGCCGGAGTATCAACCACTGATATTATTGAAGCTAATCTAGCTGCTTATAAAGCTGCCATCTCTGCTGCTGCGGACCTCGCTCTTGATACCACTGCTGAGATTCAACAAATGGTCACCGATGTTAATGCAGCTCAAGCTGCACTTCAGGAATAGTCACTTTAACCCCTTAAATGTTGTCAACAACCCCGTCCCCCTGTCACACCCCTGTCACACTTTAACCCCTAATAAAGTAAAAATAGGCCAGCCATAAAGGCTGACCCATTTATTTTAAGGTTCTTTTAACCTGGGGGTGGAACATAGTCCCTCTCCCATTCCTTGTCTCTACCCTTGACCCCATTTTCCTTTGTAAACAATTTCGGCCATTGCCTTACGGGGGCGCGGACGTCGTTCTTCTGCGGCATACCCTAGTGGGGTCATGGCCACGACTCGAACATCATCAGGCACATTTAAAGCGGTACGTACTTTTTCCTCTGTAAACAAACCCTGCCAACAGGTCCCCAATCCTTGCTCTGCTGCGGCTAAAATCAAATGTTCCATCGCCAGCCCAGCATCCAGCATCATATTGTCCTTACCTTCCCATACTTCTGATTCCGTTGGTACCGCACATAGTACAATGACCATCGGAGCTGACATCAAGGCCTTACGACCTGGATTACTTTCCCCCATGCTTTCAGCCATAGCTGCCCGCCCTGCTGCCTCATCAATTACAATAAAGCGCCAGCACTGCATGTTTTTCCAAGATGGCGCCAGCCGTGCACATTCCAAAATATACTCAAGTTTTTCTTGCTCCACCGGCTTATCCAAGTAGGTACGTAAACTTCGACGAGTCTGAACTAGTTCTAAAAAATTCATTCTTAGTCCTCCCCTATATTTGTTCTATTATCACTACCCTACCCCTTTCCTAATCCTATTCTCGCTTCTCCCATTAAAATCCTCCCCCCGATTTTGTAATTTTCTAATTTCTTTAGATGGCATCTTTATTGTTCCCACCAAGGCTTTACTTTTTCCTCCCCTCTATTGCATACAACCAAATCATTTCGCACCTGCTTGGGCTCCCTTCTAGTTATGTTGTTCTCATCCACCCTATCCCAAGGCCACTTTACAACGGTGGTGTCCACAACACCCTCTGTCTTTGTTTCTTCACTCTGGGGAACTTCGTTTTCTGAGCTCTCCATCCACTGTAACGTTCTAGGGTTTGCTCTCTGGGTATACTCCTCCTCTGTTTCCCAATCTAAATTGCTGCTACTGACATAATCATTCTTATATCCACTATACGAAGGTGTATAGTGATATTGATTTCGAGTTCCACTCCAAGCACTTGAGACTGCGTCTTTTTTTCCTGCCCCAAACGCCCCTGCCACTAAGCCAAGGAAAGTTCCTTCAAGAAGAACTTGAATAAATCCTAACCCACGGATCGGCAAAAAAAGTGCCAATAATAGTGTTCCTACTATGACGTAACCAGCCCCAGCTACTCCACCCATAAGCCATGATTTACTTTCTTTAGCCGTACGGTACCCTCCAATTATACAACTGGCTAAAAGCCCAATATCTAATAATTGTGAAACACTTAAAACTCCTAGACCCATAGTTCCCAATAATATCCCTCCAAAAAGGGTCAATACCGTGACAAGTAAAGCGGTTGTAATTCCTCTTAAGACATATGAACCCACTCCTAAATCCTCCTTTTCATGAGATTCTTTTCCTAGGTCTTTTTTTAGCTCTTATAAATACATAACTACGTCGAACTCGTCCAATTCATTCCGCCCTTACCCCATTTTTTTCCATTATCATGTCTCCTCCTCCCAGAATATAGTGTGCTATAACCTCAAAGTAACGAATGTTATTCTTTTATGACTAGTACAAAGGAGGAATCCTAATGGATTATGTTCGATATATCGTAAATCCAGGGGATACGATTTATAAGATCGCTAAAGCTTATAATCTTGAAATGACAGAAATTATCAAAGTTAACCACCTAAATCATCCTGATCGCATCTATGCTGGTCAAGTTCTGTTACTCCCCTTTCAAGAGACCAGTGAACCGATAACTGGGCCTACACCCGTACAAATCCCTGAACCTACCTTTACATATGCTATGTGGCTCTTTGAAGCCTACGCAGGTAAAGATTCAGAGTTAACAGCTATCACCACTTACCTTTATCAGGCCGTGCTTCTCGATCGGCCAGAATTTGATGCCTTGTTAAGGCCTATCGCTTATGAAGAAATGCAGCACCTCGAAAAATTAGCCCTTGCCTTACGACATTTAGGTGTTGACCCTAAGTATGGTTCATTAAGTAATGGCCATTGGGTTGATTGGCGATCTCGATTTGTCAATTATACAAGTGACCTTTGTTCACTCCTTGACTCTAACATTGAAGATGAGGCTCGAGACCATCGAGAATATCTTGAACTGGCTCAAAAAATACCGATTCCTGAAATTCAATGTATCCTGACGGAAATGGCTGCTGATGAAGAACGCCACTACCATCTATTTTGTCAGGCCAAAGAACAATATTGTAGTGAATGTTCTCCCTGCCCGCCACCACCACCATGTTCTCCACCTCCAATATATACCCCCATGGACGAACCAGAAGCAGTCCTAAGCTTACCGGGACCTCACGAAGGGGGAAGAGGTTAATCATTTACCCCTTTTCAGTTAGCCTTTGATCCGCTATACTAAAAATAACCGTAACCAGAGCCACAACAATACTTTCTGTCCTTGATCAGAAAAGGTCGTTGCGTATCTTACGCAACGACCTTTCTTTAGTTTGTAGAAAGGAAGTATCGAATTTGAAGCTAAGCAAAAGCCAATGGGCCGATTTTTCATTACTTTTAGTTGCCCTTGTTTGGGGTTTAACCTTTGTCATTGTTAAATGGGCGATCGAGGATCTGCCCCCCCTTCCATTTCTAACAATTCGCTTTGCTCTCGCATTTCTTAGTTTATTGCCGTTTCTCTGGTTCCAAAGGGCTCATATCCACGAGGGCGCTGTGATCCAAGGAGTGGTCTTAGGGGTCTTTCTTTTTTCGGGCTATGCCTGGCAAACGGTCGGTCTACAATACACAACCTCCTCTAACGCAGGGTTTATAACGGGCCTCTCGGTGGTTTTTGTCCCAGCCTTAGTTGCCATAACGACTCGGAAACTTCCAAGTCTAAGCCTGATTCTTGGCGTCTTATGTGCTTTAGTAGGCCTTGCTTTCCTTTCTTTGGGTAATCAGTTTCAGTTCAATAACGGCGACCTCATGATCCTGCTGTGCGCCTTAAGCTTTGCCTCACATATTTTCTTCGTTGGCCGTTATGCCCCTCAGGCAAATGCTATAGTTTTAGCTAGTATACAAATCCTTACTGTAAGCGTTCTGAGTGGTATCTTCTCACTTCTTTTACCCCAACCTTCTTTACATTTTAGCTCAACGGCTTGGTTTGGTTTACTGGCTACTGCTATTCCTGCCACGTCACTGGCCTTCTTGATTCAAAACAAAATGCAACAATTCACAACTCCCACTCATACCGCTCTTATTTTTTCTATGGAACCGGTTTTTGCCGCAATCTCTGCCTTTTTCCTCGCCGGTGAGTTACTGACACCTAAGGGATATTTTGGTGCTGGATTAGTCTTAGCAGGTATGCTTATTGCGGAGTTTACTGGATCGAAAAACGAACCACCGTCAATATGAAGATCAGATAAAAGACCCCTCCCAGCAGGAGCGTGGTCGGAACGATAACCCCTTTACTTCGGAGTGAAAGATAGGGAATAATTGCTGCACCCAAAGCAAGAAATACGCTCCACAAGGCCAAGCTATCTAGTTTCCAGGGTGTAAGGGCGATTCCGATGGCGGGAATTACCGAGCTTTGAAAGACCATTGCCCCGGTTAAGTTTCCCATCGCTAAGGTATCCTTACCCTTGCGGACCCAAAGAACACTATTAAATTTCTCTGGCAGCTCTGTGGCAATTGGAGTAATAATTAACGAAAGGACAAACACAGGAACCCCAACTGCTACTGCAATGGGATGCACGGCATTAACAAAGCGATCCGCTCCAAATACAATCGCGACCAAGGCCAAGGTAATTTGCACTAGGATCATGGTCATAGTCGGGTTACTTGTGCGCCTATCCATATATAGTGGTGCTAACTCTTCGTGTTCACATTCACCCTTACAGTCACGCAATGTCTGAAATACATAAACTCCGTAAGCTACAACCAGGGTTAAAGCTGCTCCATTTTTAAGGGTTTGATTCGGTAAAAAGGAGGCTAATATAGCCATCGAATAAACAATAAGGAAAAACCCTAGATCGTGTTTGACGACTTTAGGATCCAGCCGCAAAGGAAGATTCCGACGACGGAACACTAGTGCGGCGAACCCCGTTATAAAAAAAGCGACTGTCGCTAGCATAAATGGGGCACCTAAAATTGCTCCAATGCCTATGTTGGCACCCTCTGGGCCCACTCCGCCTAAAATTGCCATTATGGGAACCATAGTCTCAGGTAAGGCTGTACCAACGGCCGCAAAAATACTCCCTACGGCACCTGCTCCTAATTTAAGCCGCCTTCCCAGCCATTCAATCCCATTGGTGAATGTTTCAGCCCCAATTAATATGATCCCTAAGCTTATAATAAGTAACCCAATATCTCTCAACCCATACCCTCCCTTCTTCTCGCTTAATCGTCCGAGGGTTCCCCAAGCTCACTAATTCTACATAGATAAATCTCACTCTAATAACTATACGAGAGTGAGATTTTTTTTATGATAAAACAAGCCTTAGTTGTCAGGGGGACGGGGTTGTTGTCAGGATATTCTTATGTAATAATTTTAATTACTTATTGATATTCATTATAAACTATGATTAAATATCAATAGATATTAATTCCAACTAATTACAAAAGGAGGAGCATTATATGAGAAATCCAATTAAAGCGATTATCGCATTGCTGCTCCGTCTCTATTTTGGGTATACCTTTTTGATGTCTGGAGTCGGGAAATTCCAGACTGGCTTCGATGCTAACTCAGTTAGTGGGTTCTTAAAGGGAGGCTTAGCAAAAACCCATGATGCATTGCTTGCCACTCAAGGACCGGCTGCTGCTGCTCGCCCTAGCGTAACGGATACCTGGGGCTGGTTGATTAATAATATTTTTCTGCCAAACGCAGAAATCCTGGCTGTCGTAGTTAAAACTGGAGAAGTTCTGATTGGGCTTGGCCTCATCTTAGGCTGTTTAACGACGTTAGCCGCCTTCTTTGGAATGACAATGAACTTTGCTTTTTTGTTGACAGGTACGATTTCCAGCAATCCACCCATGATACTC
>JADQBO010000277.1 GCA_016278585.1 Desulfosporosinus sp. | reverse complement strand
ATGTAAATCTAGGGCGTAATCAGGATTAACACGGACCAGAACCTTTTCCAATACCCCGCCACGAGGACCAGGAATGAAGGCACGGACGTAATCCCCATCTTCGAGAGAAAACTTCCTTCCATCCTCTGGTGTCATATGAATATGACGAGCCGCAATAATCACACCTTGATCTATATGCACAATTCCTTTGGGACCCTGGATGTCGATGCCTGAGGTTTCGTCAAGTTTTCCAGAATCTCTAACCGGTGGTTTAACCCCAACCTTAAAAGTGTCTGTGCTTGAAAGCTCTACCTGAGAACTTTTTCTAGCAGGTCCCAAAACACGCACGCCAGGAATCATTCCCTTTGGTCCTATCAGAGTAACCGTTTCCTCAGCGGCATATTGACCAGGCTGACTCAGGTCTTTCATCTTTTTTAAAGAATAACCTTCTCCAAAAAGCGCTTCAATATGTTCTTGAGATAAGTGAATGTGACGGTTAGAAATACCAACGGGGACTTTAAAAGTTTCCATTAAACTCAACCTCCCTTTTGCTAGTATGCCACCGTCTAAATTAAAAAACCTAGCTAATGCCAAGTTTTCAAGATGGCAGAAGTTACATTAAATATGTTCTTCTGCAAGTATACTTCATTTTTAATGATAAAAAAAGTTATTATTTCTTCATATTATTTAGAAAAGAAGTAAATAATATAAATAGTCTGAACGTTATGAAAAGTAGTTCTCTTCTCCCGTTAACCAGACGATTTCCCCATCATGAACCACTGGAACAATCGGTAAAACGTTGGGAGTCGAACAATAAATTAAGTCTTGTTCAAAGCCTAAAGAAATAAGCTTTTTACCATGAACTGACTTCCGGATTTTCTCGACAAGATGATCTTCTGAACTTTGGTATAGCATTCGCGCGGCCTCACCCAAGTCGTTGAGTAAAACACTTGGCCCCAAGGCATCGATAAACATTCCAGCACAAAGTATATCTGGAAGATCAAACCGTTCTTCCGTACCTGCACAAAAAACCACGATCCCCTGAAGCCTATCGTTATTCTCAAATTCTCGTAAAACTGCTAAAACAATACTTTGCATATTTAAAAAAGAGGCCATCCAGATCATAGGTGCAGCAATAGAATCGCGTATAGCTCGGGTGCCGTTCGTTGTCGTCAAAATTACTTTTCGGCCTCCCACTTTTTCTGGAACATAGTCAAAGGGTGAATTACCTAAGTCAAACCCCTCAATAATCAGCGAATCCCGTTCTCCTCCTAATAGTGATCCTGGAAGCGTTAAACGTGTTTCTAGAGCCTCTTCTGAGGTAAGAACCGGAATAATAGCTTGGCAACCATTAGCCAGGGCAGTCACTATCGTGCTTGTTGCCCTCAAAACATCAATCACAATGACTAATCTATCCTCTAAATAAGGTATGCGTGGAGAACCTGCACTCGGTAATACGTCGATTTGCATGCGATCACCCCATTTCTGGCTTTAATAATGTAATTTATTGCACAATCATTATATTCAACTTTTTTGTCGGAAATCCTGCAAGTAATTCAAATCATTAACATTTTCTCACGTTTATGCCCATACAAGCCCAATGTCAAAAGAATAGTCGTATTCTTATTTCCTTGTTTAAAACGAAAAGGCAAAGGAATACAAACTGTATCCTTCACCTTTCCGACAGAGTGTTTGGTTATAATTCTTTACGCCAACGTAAGTTAGGTTTCCGTACTGCACCCACCTCATCCAAACGCGTTACTAACGTAGTATAGGGGGCATTCTTAAGCAGATCTGGATCACGTTTTGCTTCCTCCGCAATCTTGATAAGGACTTGAGCAAATTCATCCAGAGTTTCCATACTTTCAGTTTCTGTCGGCTCAATCATCATAGCCTCTTCAACAATAATCGGGAAATAGATAGTTGGTGGGTGATAGCCATAGTCCAACAAACGCTTGGCAATATCTAAGGTATGCACCCCGGTAGATTTAAGATTTTTGGGAGTAATAATGAATTCGTGTTTACAAACACGATCAAAGGGCAGATAATAATGTTCTTTAAGGATGCTCATGAGATAGTTTGCGTTTAATACAGCACATTCGGATGCCACCTTCAAGCCTTTCCCACCAAGGCTTCGGATGTAGGCATAAGCCTTGACAAGAACTGAAAAATTCGCATAAAACGAGCGCACTCGACCAATGGAGAGGGGCATATCGTCATCCAGGGTAAAAGTTCCGTCCTTACTCCGAACTACCATAGGCTTGGGGAGAAATGGTATTAAAAACTCCTTAACCCCAACCGGCCCCGAGCCTGGCCCTCCACCTCCATGAGGGGTGGCGAACGTCTTGTGTAAATTGAGATGTACCACATCAAAACCCATATCTCCAGGTCGAGCAATACCCATAACTGCATTAGTATTCGCTCCATCGTAATACAGTAAACCGCCTGCATCATGAACAAGTTGGGTAATCTCCAAAATGTTTTCGTCAAAGAGCCCCACTGTATTCGGATTTGTCAGCATCAGAGCAGCAACCTCGTCATTAAGGACCTTTTTCAAAGCCTCAATATCAACCCCACCACGATCGTTGGAGGGAATCTGAATAATATCGTATCCAGCCATAGCCGCTGTTGCAGGATTGGTTCCATGGGCAGAATCCGGACAAATCACTTTTTTGCGTTTAGTGTCTTGACGGTGATCATGATAAGCTTTAATAATTAACATGCCCACCATTTCTCCGTGAGCTCCGGCAGCTGGTTGGAGAGTAAAACCATCCATTCCCGCCAATTCACAGAGGTCTTCCTGAAGTTCCGCCATAAGTTGTAAAGCCCCTTGAGTCAGCGACTCTGGCTGATAGGGATGAAGGGCTGTAAAACCTGAGAGACGAGCCAACATTTCATTAACCTTCGGATTATACTTCATCGTACACGAACCAAGTGGATAAAACCCAGTATCTACGCCATGATTAAAATTCGAAAGGTGAGTAAAGTGACGGACCACATCTATTTCCGAAACTTCTGGAAGGGATGGCTCTTGTTGACGCAATAAATCGTTAGGAATCAGTGTTTCAATGGCAACTTCCGGTACATCACAGGAAGGTAAACTGACTGCCGTTCGCCCCTTAGCACTGAGATCAAAAATTAGTGGTTCTAATGCTTTCATTGGATTGCCCCCAATCTGGCCACGAGCCGATCAATATCTGCTTTACACTTTGTTTCGGTTACACAGAAGAGGAGATGATGATCGAGTTCAGGATAGAACCTAGCTAGGTCAAGGCCCCCAATGATTTGATCTTCCAGGAGCGCTGAATTAATCTTTGCTGGTTCAATCTTTGACTTAATCACAAATTCATGGAAATACGGTCCAGAGAAAGCTAAACTCATTCCAGGGATTTTGGCAATCTCCTGAGCCGCATAATGAGCATTTTGCAAATTCAGATACGCTAAGTCTTTAACCCCGGTTTTACCCAGAGCACTTAAATGCATTGTAAAGGCAAGGGCACAAAGGGCTTCATTGGAGCAGATGTTTGAAGTAGCTTTTTCCCGCCGAATATGTTGTTCCCGGGCTTGGAGGGTTAAAACATATCCCTTTTTACCATTTTTGTCTGTGGTCGCTCCCACAATCCGACCTGGCATCCGGCGGACAAACTTTTCGCGACAAGATAAAAACCCTAAATATGGACCCCCAAAATTAAGGGGATTACCAAAAGGTTGTCCTTCGCCAACCGTAATATCTGCCCCACATTCTCCTGGGGATTTAAGCAATCCTAAGGATACTGGGTTAACGGACATGACTACCAGAGCCCCTTTGGCATGGGCCAGCTTTACAATTTCTTCAGCCTTTTCAAGGCTGCCAAAGAAATTAGGATTTTGGACAAGCACCCCTGCAATATCCTCTTTAAGTGCCGATTCAAAGGCTGGTTGATCCATGACACCGTCTTTAAAGGGAATCTCAATAAGTTCCACGCCACGCGGTGGCAGATAAGTTTTAAGCACTTCGCGATATTCCGGATGCACTGTTTGTAGCACGATCACTTTTTCCCGTCGTGTCGCGTCACAAGTCATAAGGGCTGCCTCAGCTAATGCCGAAGCACCATCATACATAGAGGCATTGGTCACATCCATCCCGGTTAACTCACAAACTAATGTCTGATATTCATAAATCGCCTGAAGGGTCCCTTGACTAATCTCCGGTTGGTAAGGTGTATAAGCGGTGTAAAACTCAGAACGTAGCAGCAATTGGTCGATAAAACTCGGAATATAATGTTCATAAGCCCCAGCTCCAAGATAGGAACTGTACCCTTCTACAGTTTTATTAAGATTTGCCAAACCTTTGACATGTTTGACCAATTCCTGTTCCGACATTCCTCCACTAATAGCGAGAGGGCGTTGCATACGAACTTCCTTCGGAATATCTGCAAAGAGCTCCTCAACAGACTTAACCCCGATACGGGCTAAGAGCCGTTCATTCTGGCTGTCCGTATTCGGTATAAAGTTCATTCTAATGTTCCTCCTGTGCTAAAAACGTTTCATATTCAGCAGCCGACATCATATTATCCAGTGGGGATAAATCGTCAACTTCGATTTTAATTAACCAGCCCTCACCGTAGGGATCACTATTTAACAGATCCGGGGTATCCATGACCAGAGTATTAACTGCTACCACTTTTCCGCTAACCGAAGCAGTAATATCCGAGACTGCTTTCACAGATTCCACCGTACCATAGGATTTTCCAGCCGTTACCGTCCCACCCTCATCAGGAAGCTCCACAAATACAACGTCCCCTAAGCTATGCTGGGCATGGTCTGTAATCCCAAATGTCACGATATTCCCTTCAACCTTGGCATACTCGTGCTCTTTGTTATACTTTAATTCTACTGGATTCATTTAAATCATCCTCCTCATAATTTGGTTATCTTATCCTAATAAAGGGTTATCCACGATTATTTTCCTCGTTTGTAAAACAAGGAGGGAATAATCTTGGCTTTGACAGCTTTTCCACGAATCATAACGTCTAGAATCTCACCCTGAATCGCTAATTCGGCACGAATTAAGCCCAAGGCAATATTTTTATTCAAGGTTGGCGAGAAAGACCCTGAAGTGATAAATCCAATCTCTTGTCCGTCTTTTTGTAACGGATAATGAGATCGAGCAATTCCTCGATCAATCATTTCAAGTCCTACTAGTTTACGCGGTACTCCATGTTCTTTTTGAGCTAGGAGTACGTCTCTACCCACAAAAGCTGCTTTATCTAGCCTAACAAAAATACCTAGTCCTGCTTCAAGGGGAGTGATTTCTGCGCCTAACTCATTCCCATACAAAGGAAGACGGGCTTCAAAACGTAAGGTGTCACGAGCACCTAGTCCAATGGGCTGTACTCCTTCTGGAGCACCAACTTCTAATATTTTCCGCCATAATTGTTGTCCATACTCAGGGGATACATAGATTTCGAATCCGTCTTCTCCTGTATAGCCTGTACGGGAGATCAGAGAATCAACGCCGTCAATTTCTCCCTGTGTAAACGAATAATACTTAATTTGTGCAAGATTGACGGTTGTAATACGTTGTAGAATAGTTTCCGCCAGAGGTCCTTGCAAAGCTAGCTGTGCATATTGATCAGAAACGTTTTCAAGACTTACATTAAAGCTCTTAGCTTGCTCCACCATCCAAGCGTAATCTTTATCCACGTTAGAAGCATTCACGACAAGGAAAAAGTGTTTTGAGTTATAGCGATAAACTAACAAGTCGTCAACAATTCCGCCATTTGGAAAACACATCGGTGAATAGAGTATTTTTCCATCCTCCAGCTTACTGGCGTCATTTGTAATCAGCATTTGAACAAACGCTAAGGCTTCTTCCCCTCGAACATCAATCTCTCCCATATGGGAGACATCAAAAAGCCCCGCCTTAATACGAACAGCATGATGTTCATCAATGACACCGGCATATTGAACAGGCATCTCCCACCCGCCAAAGTCAATCAGTTTAGCCTTTGCGGCCAAATGTTCTTCATAAAGCGGAGTTCGTTTTGCTTCAACCATATTACACCCTCCTTTAATTCCTTTTAAATAGCAACTATCATAGTAAGTACTAATTACTGAAACCAAGTTTGTTAAAAGAACTTCATTCAATAGACATTTAGTGTATTGTTCCACTTCATAGCTCAAGACACCCGTGAGAAATCCTTCCAACTTTAAGAAAATAGTCATAAAAAAGAACAGAGAAGGTGCGTATTCGCAACCTTCTCTGTCCTTTTAACCTGAGAGATTCGCCGTTTCCAGCTTCCCCTTTGGTGTTCTCTTTTACAAGAAACTCTCCAGAGTCCCGTCTTCTAGCAGTACTTTTGCCTGAGAGTTTCCCCCCTTGAAAGAGCGATTTTCAAGGGATTTCTCCTTCGGCGTCTGAATAACCAGATCTCTCCTGCTAGCCTCATTCGGATATTAACTATAACTTTATTTATAGTATATGCTTTTTTAGTCAATTAGTCTACTGGAATTTTCTGAAATCACTGTACTACATCGTGGGCAAATTGTCGGATGCTCTTTATCTTTTCCGACTTCCTCATGAAACATCCAGCAACGCTCGCATTTTTCCCCTTTGGCTGGCTGAACAATAATCCCCAATCCCTCGTGAACTTCCGCAGCTTGTACACCCTCAGGCCTTTCTTCCTCGGGCCTATGCACTGTTAAGTTGGAAACAATAAAAATTTCTGCGAGATTTGGAACCCTTTTTAAGGATTCATATTGCTCTTCCGTCGGATAAAGATCAACATAAGCAGTTAAAGGATGGCTAATCAATTTTTCCTGACGAGCCTTCTCTAACACTTTGGATACATCTGTTCGCAAAGCTAAGATCTGATCCCATTGATTTGCCATTTTATCATTTAACCATTCGGTTTTTACACTAGGCATTTCTGCAATTTGAACATTTTCTACACTCTTTTCTCCAGGAATATACGGCCAAATTTCTTCCGTAATGAAGGACAAGACCGGAGCTAAGAGACGAACCAAAGCATCAAGGACTTCGTATATAACTGTCTGAGCGGAGCGACGAAGGATTGAGGTTTTTCCTTCGACATAAAGTCTATCCTTAACAATATCTAAATAAATTGAACTTAATTCGATGGTACAGAAATTATGAATTGTATGGTAAACCCAGTGAAATTCATAAGATTCATAGCCAAGGAGCACACGCTCAACCACTTTAGAAAGCTTAAGCAAGGCCCACCGATCAATTTCCTGTAACTCTTGATAAGATACCTTATCCTTCGCAGGATCAAAATCATTGAGGTTACTTAGCAAGAAACGCAGGGTATTCCGAATTTTACGATAGGCTTCAGACATTTGCTTCATAATGCGTGGAGAAGCGGCCACGTCATTCTTATAATCCACAGAGCTAACCCAAAGCCGTAAAATGTCTGCACCTAATTCTTGCACAACCTTGAGTGGATCAACCCCATTACCTAGCGATTTAGACATCTTTCGCCCTTGCTCATCAACAACAAAGCCATGGGTTAAAACATTACGATAAGGAGCCTGCCCAAAAGCGGCTACCGATGTAGACAATGAGGAATTGAACCAGCCTCGATGCTGATCTGAACCTTCTAAGTAGAGATCTGCTGGCCAAGAAAGT
>JADQBO010000247.1 GCA_016278585.1 Desulfosporosinus sp. | reverse complement strand
GGGCACGATGAGCGGTTCCCGCAAAATAATACAGATCCGCGCTATCTACAATTAATGCACCATCAACGCCTTTTTGCTGCAACAGTTTTTGCAAGGCGGTAATCCGCCTTGTCAGTTCGCCTAACGGAGTTAACCTCATTTATAACACCTTCCATTCACTCAAGTTAAACAGCGAACGTATGGACGTTCACTTCTTCATTAAAGAATAAGGCTATTGTTGAAACACAGATAAACAAAAGCCCTTTCAGAATAATTATTTGTTATTGACTAAACCTTTAGCTAGGGTTTCGTGGAAAGATACAACCATTTCTACCATTTCTTCGTTAGTTATATCCCTTAATACTATCCATTTGTACAGCAGAAATTTTTCTACTGCCAGTATGGCGTGGGCGACCGGGGGAACCGAAACGTTATTGAAAGCACCCTTATTAATGCCATACTCAATATTCCTAATATAAAACTCAAGTAATTTATCCTCAAACTGCTTCAGGCAATTGTCAATGGTTTCACTTGTCCCCGCTACTCGACTATAAATTTCTGACAGTTTCTCGTTCTGAGCGAAGATTTCCATAGTTACACGTTTTGTTTCTACAAATCGTTTGTACAAATCGTTTTCGGTTGAGTAATAGGTGCTAACGCCTGAAATAATTTGATCCGCGAATTCTTCCAAAAGCGCTTTTAAAATATCCTCCTTATCAATAAAGTAATTATAGAAGGTACCAGTTCCAAAACCTGATTTAACGATTATTTCGCGGACTGAAGTGTTAAAATATCCCTTTTCCACAAATAGATCAATAGCGCATTCCAAAAGTCTTTGCCGCCGTTCTTTATTTTGCCTTAATTTTGGGATAGGCATCTCTATACCCCTTTTCTGAGTGTACGTTCGTTCACTTATATTGTAATAGGATTGTTAATCACGGTCAACTTCAAATAACACCATTTTTCTATTTTACACAGGTTGACCATAGTAAAAATGGTATTGCGAAAATAATTCTCAACAGTACGCTCTTAGAAAGCCGGCCTACTACCACAAAATAGGATAACGCAAAAGACCCCGGCATTTGCCGGGGTCTTTTGTTAAAAAGTTAAGACCCAGCCTTTAATGGAGGCCGAACTGGGTCTAAGACAAACTTGGCATCAAAAAGATTCTTTAGAACTTCTCCCTGGTTATAAAGTGCTATCCCGTCAATATGCCTCCTGTCCATCATCACATAGTCGGTAGTATTATCTTTCAGATAGGGAGTAGGTCCGACTGAATAGAGAATATTAAACCCTTGTTCGAGCAGGAACTGGAATTTGGGATTCCCAGGCAACACCGAGCTGCCAAAAGGATAAATATAGATATTGGTCGGGCCGATGAGTGATCCCACTTCTTTTTTCCAACGCGATGTATCCTTCTCTAAACTTTGATAAGACTCCGCCCTAGCATCCAAATGGCTGTAACCGTGGGAAGCAAATGTCCAACCAGTTTCTTTAAGTCGCTTAATAATCGCTAAGGCAGTCTGCCGTTCTTCTGGATAAGAAGGGGAATCCAATTTATTGGTATTATAACCTAATATCCCGTAATAACCTGTCAAGGCAAGAATTCCCTTGGCTCCCTGGAAGGAAAAGTCGGGATGTTCAGCTACAAAGGCATCGATAATCGGAATTATCTCATTATCATGGGAGATGACTTTTTCTCCGCTCGGGGATACGGAATAAGTCGCCACATTACCATCGGTATCGAGAATCAGTTTGCTGATCGTCCCATTGGTTGCTTTGTAATCCGGATAATTAACATCATCAACCGACAGGATGAGCGGTTTCTTGTTGGGAGGAAGCTTTAACTCTTTCTTGACCAAGACCGTTTTCCCGTCCTCTACCTTCTCTTCATATAAGGCATTTGTGTTAATCAATATATAATTATTGGCATAAATTTGATTTATAATCTTTTTAAATTCATTCACAGTCACAAAATACTGATTAAATCCATTGGAATCCACATCTCCATCGAAGGTCAAGGACGGATAGGCTAGCAGAGGATGAAAAAAGATATGCTCGATTGGTCCATTATAAGTAACCAAACTTTTCTCAGTTTCCTTAGCTGCCTGATACTTTTGAAGATCGCTTTTTATTTGTGCATCATCGGGGTAATAAACTGCCATATCGGTCAGAAGTTTTATGGCTTCCTGATTATTTCCCTGTTTGCTTAAGGCCCCTGCTTTGTCCAGATAATAAGAGTACATCTCCGTGGTCGATTTCTTGATCTGGTCCTGGGCCGTTTGATAATCCACTTCATTTTTGAAGGTTATTTTTTTATAGAATTCTATAGCCTGAAAATAGTCCTTCTTGGCATAGGCTGTATTCCCCTTAAGATAACTCTCCTGTTCAGCCTCACGCTGGATTGCACGGGCCGCATCTTCAATTTGCTGATCCTTTATGGCTTGCTGGAGCTTTTGTTCCTGTAGTTGCTGCGCATACAGTTCTTTCTGGGAACGAATTTGTTTCTGTGTTTCGTATTGGTTATACAAGATCGGCACAGTAAAACCTATTAAGAGAACAAATCCTAGGAAAACTATGATCATGGTCTTATGTGAGGAAAAATTCGGGTTTGTTTGCAAGACGATCAATCCTTTGGCTCATAATTATTCTGCAATATTTCTCTATATTAGTATAAAATTCGCCATAAAATCGTGATCTCCTGTTATATAGAACAAAAATCGGATTGTCAGATTGTCAGGGGGACGGGGTTATTGACAACATTAAGGTTGTCAATAACCCCGTCCCCCTGACAATCCAGTTTGCTTTCGTTCGATCATCCATTTTCTTCTCTTTTTAATTGTTCAATTTTCCATTTGCATTTCCAAACAATCTTTAACATGGCCACAGCAACCACAGCAATGACACCAGTAAAAATTCCAAAAAATACATTGCCTGTCTCAATGGTTGCCATAAGCTCCATGACGAAACAAACCATCTCGATCACTAAAGCAATTTGGAAAAACTTCATAATTCTAGTGTAATGAGCGATTTTGGACTGGGCATCTGTATACATTTCAAAGGGGCCATCTGCAGCTTTTTTCCGTAGATACACCCATCGCCACCACTGGCTTATAACTTCTACTCCGGTATCCTCCATAAATCTAGCATAATCATCCTTATTACCGTTCCAGTTATCCAGCAAATCTATCTGGTAATTGTATTCGCCCGGTTCACAGGGCTCAAACGTATACATGCCAAGGAAAAATTTCTTAAAAGCCCATCCGTTCAGAGACATTTCCTTTAACCAATCTTCTTCTGTATCCTTGTCATAAAACAGTTTAAACTTCCGCATCTCTCATGCCCCCCTGCTCATCCATTTTTCCGGAATTTTTGATAAGTTCTTTTAATCGGTGGACTTCATTCAGAAATACGTCCCTCCCGAGATTCGTCAGCAGGTATTCTTTTTTCTTTCTCGATTCCTTATCCTCACTGTATAACCTAATCCACCCTTTGCTCAACATGGAGTTGATCGCCCCATATAAAGTCCCCGGTCCTAAGACGACCCTTCCGTCCGTCATATCGCTTATATCCTGAATAATCCCGTAGCCGTGGTTCGGTGTTCTCACTGACAAGAGAATATAGAATAATGCTTCCGTTAACGGTGTGTTGTTAGTCAAATCCATCAACCTCCGATCTATCGGTCATCGATAGATATAATATATCATCTGCTGATATATCTGTCAATGATAGATTCCTCTTGATTAATTTGCCAAGAGGATTTCTACTTAGACAAACGAATTAATTTACGGACTTGATTCTAGATCATGAAAAGCTCAGCCTAATAAAAAAGGAGAAATAACACATTGCGAATAGGTAAAAGAATCTTGACTCTTATGATAAGTCTGTTAATGCTATCATCAATCACTGCTATCCAACCCGCCTTTGGTGCTGCCTCTAGTCCTTCAGGGGATACTCTTCTTCCGACCAGTACCCGACTTGCTGGTTACGACCGAATTGATACTTCTATCGCTATTTCTCAAAACATGTTCCCGGCTGATTCTAGTACAAACGCCGTACTTCTTGCTACTGGCTTTAATTTCCCTGATGCTTTAGCCGGAGCAAGCCTCGGCGTGTTAGAAAATGCGCCTCTTTTACTGGTTATCCCTTATGAAGATAATCAGAAAACCATCGAGGAAATTAAGCGAGTTCTCAGGCCAGAGGGCAAAATTTATATTCTTGGTGGAACGGCCGTCGTATCTGCAGCTCTTGAAGCCGAGCTGAACGATAAGCCTGATTATCACTATACTGTTCAGCGTCTTGCAGGTGTTACTAGTTATGGAACCGCTGCAACGATTGCTAAACAAGTCAAGCCGTCTGGAGGCGGGGAAGTTATCATTGCTACGGGAGAAAATTTCCCGGATTCTTTATCAATATCCCCTTATGCTTCTGCACACGGTATCCCAATGGTTCTCGTTCAAAAAAACAACATCCCCGCTGAAACTTTAGCCTATCTTAAAGATCTTATACCAACGGATATTACCATAGTTGGAGGAGTGGGTGCGGTTAGTTCTCAGGTTGAGGAACAACTCCACGGCCTTTTCCAAGCTGCAAACTTCCGACGTTTTGGAGGCTTTGATCAGTATGAAACCTCAGCTATGATCGCGGACGCTCTCTTTGGCGACTTAAGCCCTAATCTTTTTGTGGCAACCGGTACTAATTTTCCTGATGCTCTAGCTGGTTCAATTTTTGCCGGGTCGACTCAATCTCCTATCGTTTTAGTTAAACCTAACGAGATCCCTGAGAATGTAAGCTCGATCTACCTCAGTTTCCTTTCGCCCAAAACTATCGTCGTCTTAGGTGGTACCAGCGTTGTTTCTGAACATGTATTTAGCAGGTTAAAATCCTTGCATAACATTGATCCCGGTAATATTCAAAGTAACCTTCACAACATGGGACTGGCCACCGCAAATAATGGGTGGATATACTATACAAGCGGTTTGGATAATCATCTATTATATAAAATGAAGCCAGATGGGTCCCAGGCGACTAAAGTCTTAGGATATAGTGCTAGATATTTAAGCGCCATTGGCAATTCCATTTATTTTGATAACGTTCATGACTTATATAAAAAGGTGCTAAGTGATTACCATCCTAATCCTTATCTTATTGCAACAACAAATATCCGCTATGTCTACGCGGTTTACAAGCAAGTTTACTACGCCAATGATGGGGGCCTATTTATTAACGGTAATGGTTTTTTGGCTTCAAAGCGAATTTTAAGTAATCCTAGAAACATCGTTATCAATTCCGGTTATATTTATTATCAACCAGCATCCGTGATGGGTCCTCATTCGATAAACAGAGTAAATATGGATGGAACTGGGGATACAATGATTGTGGAGGATGATGTAAGCTCATTTAGTTTGAGTGACAATAAGTTTTTCTATATTAGTTATGCCAATGGAAGAATTTACACCACGAATCTTGATGGTACCGATAAAAGGGAACTTACCAGTGATGCGGCTGGAACCTTAAATGTGCATAATGGGTGGATTTATTACAGCAATAAAGAGGATGGGTACAAGCTTTACAAGATTAAAGTTGATGGTTCTGATCGAACAAAGCTCTCAGATCACGATGAAATAAACGCTATAACTATAGTGGGTGATTGGGTATTTTACACAAGAGGGTTGTCAGTTATGTCAGGTGACTCATCAGTATACATGATGAAATTAGATGGGTCTGAGCAGCGAAAAATATGATTTACAAAGCGGATAAATGATTAAAGTTTAAATCCTCTAGTTCGACGAACCAAAAGCAGCCTCTTCCGATTTAGAAGAGGCTGCTTTTGCCATTAAGTTGAGGTTCAATTGAGACACTGTTGCTTAAACCGCATCGTCGGCAGGGAACTATAAAAAAATCGGTGCGGATAGCATCCTTATCTCCAGCCAAAAATAGAAGCAATTAGGTGTTTTAAAGGAGTTTAATATGTCTTTCATTATATTTGATTTAGAATTTAATCAAGACGTTTCTTCTTTACAGAATTTATTCCAATAACCAAAGCATTTCACAAGGCACATCATGATGCTTTTTATACGGCTGAAATATTCAAAAAGGTCTATAATTCATCAATTCAACCAAAACCCTATGACCCATTCCACAGGCCAATTAGACCAAAACACCCTACCAGAGTTATAGATACCGACAAACTTCTACGGCAATTCGAAAAAATGTATGCCCGAAAAATAACCCAAGAAGAACAAGAGATGATTAAACTTGCCTATAAAATGGGGAGAACCAATCAATTTTTGAAAGACGTATAAAGTGGTCTTTCGGAAAGGTTTATAAAATCACAGTGTAGCATCATCCACTTCATCGAGCCAGCCTTCGATGTTCTTAACCACGGAGGCAAGGCATTCCTCTTGAAATGGAGAAACCAAATTGGCCAAATCGACCAATTCTAGAAAGGATTTGCTGCCTCCAGCCTTACAGAGTCTCAGATAATCCGTCCAGGCTGCTTGGCGATTTTCACGGGACCTTATCCAAAACTGGAAGGCACAGATTTGCGCTAAGGTGTAATCTATGTAGTAAAAGGGATCTCCAAAAATATGTCCTTGTTGATGCCAGTAATTACCACGTTCCAGATAATCATTGTCTTCATAATCACGATGAGGAAGGTAGTTTTTTTCGATCTCTCTCCAAGCTGCTTTTCGATCCTGTGGTGAGGCATCTGGGTGAGCGTAGACAAAATGCTGAAATTCATCCACAGTAACCCCATAAGGAATAAAAAGTAACGCGTCGCTTAAGTGGGTAAACTCATATTTGGCGGTATCCTCTTTGAAGAAACGTTCCATCCAAGGCCAGGTGAGAAATTCCATGCTCATCGAATGGATCTCACAAGCCTCATAGGTCGGCCAATAATACTCTGGAATTTGAAAGTTTTTACTGCAGTAAACTTGAAAAGCATGCCCAGCCTCATGGGTCAAGACATCAATATCATCTGATGTTCCGTTAAAATTAGAGAAGATATAGGGAACTTGATATTGACTGATATTAGTACAATAACCGCCTCCCGCTTTACCCTTTTTACTGACCAAATCCATCAGCTCATTGTCTACCATAAACTGAAAGAATTCCCCTGTTTCTGGTGACAATTCGTTATACATACGTCGTCCGTTGTCCACAATCCATTCTGAATCCCCTTGGGGAGTAGCATTGCCGGTTTGGAACTTGAATTTCTCATCATAATAAGGCAGAGTCGCCGACCCCAGTCGTCTTTTTTGTCGTTCTCGTAGTTTACTAGCCACTGGAACTATAGAGTCTTTGACCTGCTTACGGAAGTTTGCCACCATATCAGATGTGTAATCCGAACGAAGCATCCTGTCATACCCAAGTTCAATGAAATTTGCATAACCTAATTTCTCTGCCATCCGTGCTCGGACTTTAACCAGACCGTCATAGATTTCGTCCAGTTTCAGTTCATTGGCTTTAAAGAAAGCATATTTTGCCTCATTAGCCCGTTTCCGCGTTTCTCGATGGATTGATAACTGAAATGGTACCAAACCTGGTAGATTTCTCTCTTCCCCTTCAAACATTATCTTTGCCGAAGCGATAAGCTTGGTGTAATCACTGGATAGTTTGTTTTCTTGTTGCAGGTCTTCAAT
>JADQBO010000166.1 GCA_016278585.1 Desulfosporosinus sp. | reverse complement strand
AGCTTATGTCGCCAATGACATCCCCCATATATTCCTCGGGAACTGTCACTTCAATTTTCTCAATTGGCTCGATAATGGCAGGATCTGCTTTGAGTGCACCCGCTTTAAAGGCCATGGATCCAGCAATCTTAAAGGCCATTTCTGAGGAGTCCACATCATGGTATGAACCATCATATACAGTGGCTCGCATGTCCAGAAGTGGATATCCCGCCAGAATACCATTTTGCATTGCTTCTTCAATACCGGCACCAATCGGATTAATGTACTCCCTCGGGATAACTCCTCCGACCACTTTGTTAACGAACTCAAAACCACTACCAGGTTCAAGGGGTTCAAGCTCAATCCAACAGTGACCGTATTGACCGCGTCCACCGGATTGGCGAACAAATTTCCCTTCGGACTTAACAGTCTTACGGATGGTTTCCTTATAAGCAACTTGTGGACGTCCTACATCACACTGCACTTTAAATTCCCGTTGTAAGCGGTCAACGATAATCTCCAGATGAAGTTCGCCCATTCCTTCAATAATCGTTTGTCCTGTCTCTATATCCGTGTGCATTCTAAAGGTTGGATCTTCTTCGGCCAAGCGACCGAGTGCTCCCCCCATTTTTTCTTGGTCGGCTTTAGTCTTCGGCTCAATCGATACCGAGATAACAGGTTCTGGGAACACCATTTTCTCTAGAATGATTGGAGTCTTCTCGTCACATAAGGTATCCCCTGTCGAGGTATCCTTTAGACCGACGGCTGCAGCGATATCACCGGAACGCACCTCTTGAATATCTTCACGGTGATTGGCGTGCATTTGGAGTATCCGTCCAATGCGCTCGCGTTTGCCTTTAGTCGAGTTGTAAACATAAGAACCTGCACCAAGTACTCCAGAATAGACCCGGAAAAAGGCTAGTTTACCCACGAATGGGTCAGCCATGATCTTGAAGGCCAAAGCGGAGAAAGGTCCGCTGTCTGAGGCTGTCCGTTGATCTGCTTCTCCACTCTCCGGATGTACTCCATTAATCGGTGGTACATCGATTGGAGATGGCATATAATCAACAACTGCATCCAATAATGGTTGAACTCCTTTATTCTTGAATGCAGAACCACATATCACAGGAATAAACTTGTTCCCAACCACTCCACGGCGTATGCCTTCCCGGATTTCCAACTCTGTGATTTCTTCCCCTTCGAGATACTTCATCATAAGCTCTTCGCTCGTTTCAGCAACCGCTTCAACAAGTTTCTCGCGATACTCGTTGGCTAATTCTGATAGTTCTTCTGGGATCGCACTATGCTCCTCAGTCGTACCTAAGTCGTCTGTATATATTGTAGTTGTCATTGTCACTAGGTCGACAATCCCTTTGAAGTTTTCCTCAACACCGATCGGCAACTGGATCGGTACAGGATTAGCGCCCAACCGGTCAGCAATCATGGAAACCCCGCGGAAGAAATCAGCGCCCAATCGATCCATTTTATTGATAAAAGCGATCCGTGGAACTTTGTATTTATCCGCTTGACGCCAAACAGTCTCGGACTGAGGCTCAACTCCACCGACTGAACAGAAAACTGCTACTGCACCATCAAGTACGCGTAGAGAGCGTTCTACTTCTACAGTGAAGTCCACGTGCCCTGGTGTATCAATAATATTAATGCGATTATTTCTCCACTCACATGTCGTAGCCGCGGAAGTAATGGTTATGCCGCGTTCTTGCTCCTGAACCATCCAGTCCATCGTCGCAGCGCCATCATGAACTTCCCCAATTTTATGCACACGTCCGGTATAAAATAGAATACGTTCGGTTGTCGTTGTTTTTCCCGCGTCAATGTGAGCCATGATCCCTATATTACGCGTATTCTCCAGTGTAAATTTTCTAGCCACTGAGAATCCCCCTTTCTGTCAAAATAAGTGTGCCTCAAATTACCATTTGTAATGCGCAAAGGCCTTATTGGCCTCGGCCATTTTATGCATGTCATCTTTTTTCTTGACAGAACCTCCAGTATTGTTAGAGGCATCAAGTAATTCTCCAGCAATTTTCTCTTGCATTGTTTTCTCGCCTCGTTTACGAGCCATAGCAACAAGCCAGCGAAGAGCTAGAGTTGTGCGACGTTCCGCACGTACTTCAATAGGGACTTGATAATTGGCTCCACCAACACGGCGGGCCTTTACTTCTAATACCGGCATAACGTTCTTCAGGGCGGTACCGAAGACTTCAATAGGGTCTTTACCGGACTTTTCCTGAATCATATTAAATGCGTTATAGCAAATAGCTTCTGCCGTTCCCTTTTTACCATCTAACATAATCTGATTAATAAACTTAGTCAGGGTTTGATTCTTGTAAATCGGATCAGGCAGAACATCGCGTTTCGCAACATATCCTTTACGTGGCATTTGGTAACCTCCTTTTTATCATAATATTGACAATTTAAAGCCACCTTAGGCTTTCTTTGGACGTTTTGCACCATACTTTGAACGTCCTTGGGAACGTTTTTGAACCGCAGTTGTATCCAAAGCGCCACGAATGACGTGATAACGTACACCAGGCAAGTCTTTAACACGACCTCCACGAATAAGAACCACGGAGTGTTCTTGCAAGTTGTGTCCAATTCCCGGGATATAAGTGGTTACCTCAAGGCCATTAGTCAAACGCACACGAGCAACCTTCCGAAGTGCCGAGTTAGGCTTTTTCGGAGTTGTAGTATAAACCCTAGTACAAACTCCCCGCTTTTGAGGAGATCCTCCTGAGGGATATTGCTTACGTTTAAGAGAGTTATAGCCCCACTGTAAAGCCGGAGCTGTCGATTTTTGTTCGATTGTAGAACGTCCCTTACGAATAAGTTGATTAATTGTCGGCATGTTTCCGCCTCCTTTCTATGAAATCAATATACAAGGAATTGCTTGCTGCAGCATCTAACAAGCAATTCCAAAATCCGCATATGAGGTAGCTTTTGTGGCGAACCACTACTCTTTCAAGAGGGCCGCGACTGCCGTACCTACTTCAATCCCACACGCTTTCCCTAGTTCCTTCATAGAAGCAACTTCCATACATTCCACATCATGCTTATCACACCATTCAAGAATGGGGCGACAAACATGTGCCTCTGCATCTTTAGCTATAAAAACGCGCCGAACTTTCCCTTTTTCAAGGGCTCGTTGAGTTTGCTTTAACCCAACCGTTTTCTGTTTGGCGTGTTTGAAGGTTTCATCAAGCATCAAAATGCTTTCCCCCTTAATCACACTATAGTAGTTTAGCATTTGAGTTCTAGCGTGTCAATAATTATGTCTGATTTGTTGCCAAAGTTTTTACGTTTTGATATCTCAACATTCCAGTTCCAGCAGGGATCAACTTTCCGATAATGACATTTTCCTTGAGTCCGAGCAAGGGATCTACTTTTCCCTTTATGGCCGCTTCGGTTAATACTCGTGTCGTTTCTTGGAAAGATGCCGCTGAGAGGAAGGAGTCTGTCGCTAACGAAGCCTTTGTGATTCCTAAAAGAACTGGGTGGGCAACTGCAGGCTCTCCGCCTTCCGCAATAGCCCGTGCGTTCTCATCTTGGAAATCAAAAACATCTATGAGGCCACCAGGAAGCAACGTTGTATCCCCGGCATCATCAATTTTTACCTTTCGCAACATCTGCCGTACCATGACTTCGATATGCTTATCGTTAATATCTACCCCTTGAAGTCGGTAAACGCGTTGAACTTCCCCTAGTAGATAGACCTGAACACCGCGTTGACCCTTAACTTTTAGCATATCATGAGGGTTGATACTTCCTTCAGTTAACTCATCCCCTGCTTCAACCATCTGACCTTCCTTGACACGGAGACGTGAACCGTAAGGAATAGTATAGATTATATGCTCTTCATTTTCCGTAAGGAGATCTACTTCACGTCGTCCTTTAACCTCGCTGATTGACACTTTTCCAACCGCTTCAGAAATAATCGCTTGCCCTTTAGGTTTTCGTGCCTCAAATAGCTCTTCTACCCGAGGAAGACCTTGGGTTATATCATCTCCAGCGACCCCTCCTGTATGGAACGTACGCATCGTCAACTGAGTTCCAGGTTCTCCGATAGATTGAGCAGCAATAATTCCTACTGCTTCTCCCATCTCTACCGGCCGCCCCGTTGCAAGATTCCGACCGTAGCATCTCTTGCAGACGCCGTAACGAGATTTGCAGGTGAGAACTGAACGAATTATGGCTGTATCAAAGCCTTTAGCGATTTCTGCAGCCTGTTCTTCTGTCATTTCTGTATCAGGCGAAGCAAGAACCTCTCCCGTTTCCGGGTGACGTAACTCCTCTAATACAAATCGCCCGACAAGACGATCTACTAGGGGTTCAATGATTTCAGGGCCATCTTTAATATCTTCCACCATAATACCGTTTAGGGTTCCACAGTCTTCTTCGCGCACAATTACGTCTTGAGAGACATCTACCAATCGACGGGTTAGGTAACCAGAGTCAGCCGTTCTCAAAGCAGTATCTGCTAAACCTTTACGTGCTCCATGGGAAGAAATAAAGTACTCCAAAACCGTAAGCCCTTCACGGAAATTGGCCTTAATCGGTAACTCAATGGTCCGTCCAGATGGATCTGCCATAAGTCCCCGCATGCCTGCCAATTGTCTCAATTGTTGAATATTACCCCGAGCACCTGATGTTGCCATCATATATACCGGGTTAAATACATCGAGTGTATCCATTAAGGCTTGTGTCACAGTTTTGGTCGCTTTAGCCCAAGTATCAATAACTAGATTATAGCGCTCTTCATTTGTAATCAAGCCGCGCCGATATTGTAGCTCGGTTTTAGCAACTGAGGTGTCTGCTTGGGCTAGAATCTCTGTTTTTTCTTTTGGAACTGTAATATCTACCAAGCCGACAGTCATCCCAGCCCGCGTGGAGAACTTAAACCCTTGGCTCTTTAGTCCGTCCAATAACCGAGCTGTCGCTTCATAACCTGCCTTACGATAAGTTATAGCTACGATATCCGCGAGACCCTTTTTGCCGACAACTTCATTGAAATACCCCACTTCAGGAGGAATCACGGAGTTGAAAATCAATCGGCCAACGGTCGTCTCCAAGATTTCTCCATTACGGCGAACTTTAATACTAGCCTGTAAGTGGACTGCTTTTGAATCATAAGCCAATACAGCTTCGTTATAGTCTTTGAATATTTTCCCTTCCCCAAAGGCGCCTGGTCGCTCCATCGTCAGATAATAAGATCCCAGAACCATATCTTGGGTAGGAGTTTGTACCGGACGGCCGTCTTTAGGGTTCAAAACATTGTGTGACGCCAACATAAGGAGTCTAGCTTCAGACTGAGCCTCTGCCGATAATGGCACATGCACCGCCATTTGGTCTCCGTCAAAGTCCGCGTTATAGGCTGTACAAACTAACGGATGGATCTGTAAAGCTCGACCTTCAACTAGGATTGGTTCAAATGCCTGAATTCCTAAACGGTGGAGAGTTGGAGCACGATTAAGCATAACTGGATGATCCATGATAACCTCTTCGAGGACATCCCATACCTCTGGACGAACCCGCTCAACCATACGTTTAGCACTTTTTATATTATGTGCATGGCCTTCATTGACAAGTTTCTTCATAACAAATGGCTTAAAGAGCTCTAAGGCCATTTCCTTAGGAAGACCACACTGATGAAGTTTAAGATTAGGTCCAACAACAATAACCGATCGTCCGGAATAATCAACACGTTTACCTAAGAGATTCTGCCGGAAACGACCCTGTTTTCCCTTTAACATATCACTGAGAGACTTGAGTGGTCGATTTCCCGGCCCTGTCACAGGGCGTCCGCGACGACCATTGTCAATTAAGGCGTCAACCGCTTCCTGGAGCATCCGTTTCTCATTTCTCACAATAATGTCTGGTGCACCAAGATCCAAAAGTCGCTTTAGACGATTGTTCCTATTGATTACTCTGCGATAGAGATCATTAAGATCAGATGTTGCAAATCGACCGCCATCCAATTGAACCATCGGTCTTAGTTCAGGTGGTATCACAGGTACAGCATCCATAATCATCCAATCAGGACGGTTTCCCGAGGATTTAAAGGCCTCTACGACTTCGAGACGACGAATCGCCCGAATTTTCCGCTGTCCTGAGACTTCTTTTAACTCTATTCGTAATTCTTCATTTAGTTTGTCTAAATCCATCTCTGCGAGCAACTCTTTGACTGCTTCTGCACCCATGCTAGCTTGGAAACGATCCCCATATTTATCACGGTATTCCCGATACTCTGTTTCAGTGAGAAGTTGTTTCTTCATTAATGACGTATCGCCAGAGTCTGTCACAATATAGGACACAAAATAGAGGACTTTTTCCAAGGCACGAGGAGACATGTCTAAAAGCAATCCCATTCGGCTCGGAATTCCTTTAAAATACCAAATATGTGAGACGGGAGCTGCAAGTACAATGTGTCCCATTCGTTCGCGACGAACCTTTGAACGGGTTACTTCGACGCCGCAACGATCACAAACAATCCCCTTGTAACGAACCCTTTTATATTTTCCGCAGTGACATTCCCAGTCTCGAGTAGGGCCAAAGATCTTTTCACAAAACAAACCTTCGCGTTCCGGCTTTAAGGTCCGATAGTTAATCGTTTCAGGTTTCTTTACTTCTCCAAATGACCACTCACGAATCATATCAGGGGAAGCTAAACCGATACGCATACGGTCGAAGTTATTGACGTCTAGCAATCCTTATCGCTCCTTTCGTCCGGGGACTATTTGAGATCGCCAAGATCTATATCTTCTTCCTCTAGGACTTCAACATTTAATTCTTCGAGCGGATCTTCCTCGTCGACCATGTTGTCTTCCTCATCTTTCTCACTAGCTAAGCGAGTTGAGGGAGGTGGAAGTTCCTCATGTAAATCAATGCCCAGTTCCTTTGCGGTTTCCGTTATATCCTCATCGGTATCATGAATCTCAATTTCCCGATCATCTGATGCCAATACTCTCACATCAAGTCCCAAACTCTGCATTTCCTTAATCAATACTTTAAAGGATTCTGGGATTCCAGGTTCAGGAATGTTCTCTCCTTTAACGATCGCCTCGTATGTTTTTACACGCCCAACCACATCATCCGACTTAACCGTTAAAATTTCTTGGAGAGTATACGCTGCCCCATAAGCCTCCAAGGCCCAGACTTCCATTTCTCCAAAGCGTTGCCCACCAAATTGAGCTTTACCACCCAAGGGTTGCTGGGTTACGAGGGAGTACGGACCCGTCGAACGAGCATGAATCTTATCGTCAACTAAGTGGTGAAGTTTAAGGACATACATATAGCCAACGGTGATTTTGCTGTCGAAGGGATCTCCTGTCCGTCCATCGTACAGTACGGTCTTTCCATCACTTGAAAGACCCGCTTTACTTAAAGTCTCAAAGATATCAGATTCGGTAGCACCATCAAAGACGGGGGTCGCAATACGAATTCCTAAGGCCTTGGCGGCCCTGCCTAAGTGGGTTTCAAGCACCTGCCCAATGTTCATACGAGAAGGAACACCCAGAGGATTAAGCACTACTTCAATCGGTGTACCATCTGGCATAAACGGCATATCCTCTTGACGCATAATACGAGAAATAACCCCTTTGTTACCGTGGCGACCTGCCACCTTGTCTCCCACCGAAATCTTCCGCTTTTGGGCGATATAAACACGAACGAGTTGATTAACTCCAGGGGATAA
>JADQBO010000345.1 GCA_016278585.1 Desulfosporosinus sp. | reverse complement strand
TTGAACAATAAGGTTTTAATAGCAGACGATGACGACCGAATTAGGGAAATTGTGTGCCTCTACCTTGAAGCAGAAGGTTTTGATGTCTGCCAGGCAGAGGATGGAAACAAAGCGTTGGAGATGGTTCGGAACGATAATCCGGATATTGTCATCCTCGATCTGATGATGCCTGGATTAGATGGTTGGACGGTCTGCAAGATATTAAGAAAGGAAACGAAGATTCCTATTATCATGCTAACAGCTAAGGGAGAAGAGAATGATCGAGTATTAGGGTTTGATTTAGGGGCTGATGATTACGTTGTAAAACCCTTTAGCCCACGTGAACTCAGTGCCCGAGTCAAGGCAGTTTTAAGAAGGCTGGAAGGGGAAGAAAGTAAGGAACATATCCTTGCTTACCCTGGTCTTAAAATCAATCAGATTACTCGTGAAGTCGAAGTAGATGGAATAAACATAAGCTTAACGTCTAAAGAATTTGATCTCTTGAATTGCTTAGCAAAACGGCCGGGGCAAATCTATAGTCGAGATCTGTTACTCAACATGGTCTGGGGATACGATTACTGCGGGGATTCTCGTACTGTTGATACCCACGTCAATCGCTTAAGGTCCAAGCTCGAAAGCCAAGTGGGTCAAAGTGACTTTATTCAGACCGTTAGAGGGGTGGGTTACAAATTCGAATTAAGTGGTCATTAAGAAATAGCTTAGTAAGAAAGCTTTGGTTGGCAATTGTGCTAATAGTACTAGGAGTTTTTCTGTTTTCCGTTGTGATACAAGCTCAGCAGATTACATCCTTAATTTATAACCAACAAGCTCGTTTTTTTATCAATGAAGCGGAAGAAGTCGTTATTATTTTCAACAAATATGAAATCACCCAGAAATCAGTCATTAACGATAGATTAGATATTTTGACTAAAGTTTTAAGTGCTAAAACTACCATCATGGATATCGATGGAAACACTTTGTACGGTCAAACATCTCAAGATCATTCACCTAGAAAATTGCTTTTAGAGCCAGGATTTAAAGAGCAAATTCTCGCTGGTAAAAATGTTGTGTTTGCGGGAAAGATTGATGGGGTCCATGAAGAGCAGTTTCTTGTAGCAGCTCCTTTAAAAAAAGATGCCAGGATTATTGGTTCGGTAGTAATCTTTAGTCCAATTGATGCCATGAAGCAACATGTTGATAGTATTTTGGGAATTACACTAATAGGAGCTTTAATAGGGATTGTTTTAGCTACAATATTAAGTATATTTGTATCTCGAAAGATGATTCGTCCTCTTGCTAAAATGGAAGAAACAGCGCGCCAAATTACCGAAGGAGAGTTCGGTAGGCAAATTCCGGTTACTTCTGAAGATGAAGTTGGGCGGCTCGCCAGGTCATTCAATCGTATGTCTACAGAGCTTGAAGAGAAAATTGAGGCTATCGAAAGACTTGATCACCTAAGGCAAGAATTACTTTCCGATGTCTCACATGAATTACGCACTCCCTTAACGGTGATCCAGGGCTTTTCCGAGGCAGTGTTAGACGGGCTAGTCAAGTCGAAGGAACAGGAGAAACTCTATCTAAGCAACATTATTGACGAGTCCGAGCGTCTCAGGCGCCTGGTGGATGATTTACTCGACTTAAAGGGAATGGAAGCTGCCAAAACCTTTGATGAAATGGAATATGTAGTTTTGAATAAACTTGCTCAAATCACCGTTGAGCGTTTAAAACATATGGCAAATTCTAAAAAAATTAAATTAACGCTCACTGTTCCAGAGCAAACTATTACCATGTGGGGAAACATCGATCGCCTCAAACAGGTTCTTACCAATTTATTGGATAATGCCATTAAACATTCGGAAGTAGGTGGTTCAGTGCGTGTAGAGTTGGGTATGGAGTACAATTGTACGTTTATATCTGTGGAAAATTCCGGCCCCGGCATTCCTCGGGAGGAACTTGAAAATATTTGGGAAAGATTTTATAAGGTCGATAAATCCAGATCAAGGCGTGGAACTGGAACGGGCTTAGGACTTTCTATTGTTAAAAAAATCATTGAAATGCATGGCGGAAAAGTATCAGCGGAAAGCGAACCCGGCCATGGAGCCGTTTTCACTGTGTACTTGCCATTAAATGAAGAAGCTTAGTGAGCAACATGACAGAGCAAAAATTCATTGAGATTCTTGCTGTAATCGATTTTGTTGGAGCGATAAACCACTTTAGTAACGGTATGTAAGAGTATATTAGTTTTGTCAGAGCATCTGTAAAAGGATGCTCTTTTTTTGTTAGGGTTTATGTCACAAAAATGTTAAAAACCTGTGACAATTCTGTAACATATATTTAGTATTATCAACTTAATATAAATGATAATCATTATCATTATCATTATTACAAAAGGAGTGAGGTTTTAATGGAATGCTGCAATACCAAACAACCTTGGTATAAAAAGATATCAACGACTCTATTAGGTACAGGAAATTGTCATGGTGAAGCGAATCAAGCGACTCAAGGATTAGAAAAAATTGCCTTAGTCGGGAGTCCCAATGTCGGGAAAAGTGTTTTGTTCAACATTCTGACCGGAGCCTATGTTACCGTTTCTAATTACCCAGGAACCACGGTTGAAGTATCCCGTGGAAAAGGGAAAATCGGCACCAAGGAATATGAGATTATCGATACACCAGGAATGTACTCCTTATTATGTATTACAGAGGAAGAGAAAGTGACCCGAGACCTATTACTTCGAGAGAGGCCTAAGACTGTGGTTCATGTTGTCGATGCGAAGAATCTCCAGAGAATGCTGCCCTTAACCCTCCAAATGATTGAGGGAGATGTACCGGTCATTTTGGTTTTAAACATTATGGATGAGGCAGAAAGCTTGGGACTTAAAATTGATCTTAAGAAGTTGGAAGCTGAGCTCGGGATTCCTGTATTATCTACTGTCGCTGCTTTAAATAAGGGAATAGAGGTATTAAAGGAAAGGATCGGTGAGTATGTCTACGCAGCTTGAAGTGACTTATGATCGGCAGATTGAATCTGCAGTAAGTGAGATTAGCAATAGACTCCAGTATCAATATGTTCTATCTAAACGGGCTATTGCTTTGCTTTTATTGCAAGAGGATGAAGATATCATAGCAATGGTTAAAGAAAAGGAGAACAACAATTACTTAAAAATCTCTCAGATTATTGAAAGCACGAAACAAAAGTATAACCGACCAATTAACTACATCATCTCGCTTTCTAGGCAAAAAAAGGTTGATACAATTGTTGAGGAAACGATGACAAAGGTTCAAGGCAAAGAAAATCGGATTGCTGATTATTTAAGTAGACTAACTATGAATCCTTTAACGGGTGTACCTATTCTATTATTAGTACTCTATTATGGCCTTTATAAATTTGTGGGAGAGTTTGGCGCGGGAACCGTTGTCGATTTTCTAGAAGAGCACATATTCGGTGTGTTTATCAATCCGTGGGTTAATGGGGCTGTGCAATCATATATTCCCTGGACTTGGCTGCAAGATTTATTAGCGAATGATTACGGTATTATAACCCTTGGTATCCGTTACGCCGTAGCGATTATCTTACCGATTGTTGGAACATTTTTCCTAATGTTCTCTATCATAGAGGATAGTGGATACCTGCCGAGACTGGCAATGTTAGTTGATCGGGTTTTTAAGAAAATTGGCTTAAACGGCAGGGCTGTTATTCCCATGACCTTAGGGTTTGGCTGTGATACCATGGCAACGATGGTGAGTCGAACTCTGGAGACAAAGAGGGAGCGAGTAATCGCTACGCTGTTATTAGCCCTCGCAATCCCGTGCTCGGCGCAACTGGGTGTCATCTTGGCCTTATTATCAGGCGTCCCGGGGGCGTTAGGTGTTTGGCTGGCCTTTATAGGTTTCATCTTCCTATTAATCGGATATCTTACGACGAAAATCCTTCCAGGGGATAAGCCAAGCTTTTACATGGAGGTCCCACCTTTACGCTTACCAAAGGTTTCTAATGTGCTTACAAAAACCTATACCAGAATGCAATGGTATTTCGTTGAGATTGTTCCGTTGTTTATCTTAGCAAGTCTATTAATTTGGTTCGGAAATCTTACTGGCTTGTTTGGTGTGGTTATTAGTTGGATGCAGCCAATCGTGAACTTCATTGGTCTACCAGACAAGGCAGCAGAGGCATTCCTCTTTGGCTTCTTTAGACGAGATTTTGGAGCAGCAGGATTATATGACCTACAACAAGCGGGCTTATTATCCCCTAGACAATTGGTCGTAGCCGCTGCGACACTAACCTTATTTGTCCCGTGTATAGCTCAATTTGCGATGATGTTAAAAGAGAGAGGGATAAAAACCGCATTAGCCATTGCCGTTTTTATCTTCCCCTTTGCTTTTATAGCGGGGTGGGCCTTAAACTGGGTAATTATTACCTTTAAGGTACTGCCATGATAACCTGTAGCTTTTGCGGTTATGAATTTTCAGAGCTGGATAGCCAAGTGGGTTGTCAGGGATGCCCCCTGCATAAATCCTGTGGAAAAGTAAAATGTCCAAACTGTGGTTTTGAGATTCCCAAGGAACCAAAGTTAATTTCCTGGCTTAAGAAGAAACGGAGGGAGAAACGTGAATAAATCCACTCATCTTATATCATTATGCGATATGAACAACCGGCAAGAGGGTGTTGTCGCTGAACTGGTAACGGATAATGGGAGTATTTTGAGGAAACTCATGTCTATGGGAATTCTACCTGGAACACGGATTAAACTAATTCAAAAATTTCCATCTTATGTTTTTCAAGTTGGATACACACAAGTTGCAGTTGATCGAGAGATCGCTTCGGTTATTTCTGTTAACCTATAGATACCAACCGGGTTCCCTGATTTAGGCAAACCGGTTGCAGTCGCTGTTTTGGAATTCAACCTTTCTCCTCGTTAATTTACAAGATAGCCCCGGGTTACCAGGCGTAACGCTATGGTAGGCCGGGGCACTTTTTATTGTTTCCTGATTTTACGGGACAAACCCTGTGTCAATTTGTAATCCTAACACTTAGAATTAATACTGAAGGTATAATAGTCCTCGTAACGATGGCTGGAATTTGGATTGTTCGAATCATGGGATGTTACTTAATAAACAAGTGTTGGTTAAAGTTTAGATTTTAACAAAAATGTTAAGAAACTGTAACTTTGTTGGGATAGATGAGGGTTAAACTAAATTCAAGATATGAAAGGAGGAGGATTTATGTTTGGCGGTTGGGGCTGTGGCTCATATTATGGCGGTGGATTTTGGGGAATGGGGATACTTGGGATGGGAATCCAATTGCTTTTTTGGATAATATTATTTGCATTAATTATATATTTATTTCGGCGGATAGGTCCTCGGGTTCATACACGAGGGTTTATCGGACAAGATCAGGCTTTGAATGTTTTGAATGAACGTTATGCCCGTAGTGAGATTGATTTGGAAGAATATCAAAAGCGAAAAAAAGAATTGCTACGGTGACTTTGACCTACCCCTCAAAAAGTATTTTCTCTTAACGAATAACTGAATGAAAACAGGGGTGGTCTTATTACTAATTTTTCACTTTCGTTGTCAACTCCAGCCCTGGCATCGCTGGGGAATGAAAACGGATTAGCAAAAAGCAAGGTGCTAGGAAAAGGTCAATCCTGAAATTTAATCATACTAAAGGGATCGAACTATTAATATGTTCGGTAACATGGTTGGTAAAAAGATGAAGCTAGAGTAGGACAAAGGCTTACAAGAAGTGCCTGTCCTACTCTTTTACTTAAAAACATTAGATGGTGAAGCGGATAGCAGGAAAACAGAATACGAAATAACTGGACAAGGATGCACGGTAGTATTAGATCAAATAAAAAATTGCAAGAGCTCATAGATAACGGTAAAAGAATAGCAAAAGGGGATGTGCTGTGAAATCTGTAGTAAGAAAACTGTTTATCAACAGTGAGAAAGAAGAAAAATGGCTAAATGATATGACTGTAAAGGGGCTAAATTTTGTTGATTACTCTTTTGCAAGATATTTATTTGAAGAAGGGACGCCTGGAGAATATATCTACAAGCTTGAACTTCTCGATCAATTACCCTCACATCCAGAAAGTAAAGCATATATTGAATTAATGGAGCAAACAGGCGTTGAATGCGTCAGCACGTATTCGAGATGGTTTTATTTTAGGAAGAAATCAAAAGATGGGCCCTTCGATTTGAATTCTGATTATAACTCGTGTATTGAACGTCATAAAAAGGTAGCAAGCTTGGTTGGAATTTTAGGCTTCCTCAATCTTGTATTTGCCATATTAAATGTGATTATAGGATTAATAGTAGGAAATATGAAAGGTTATTACAATATATACTTTTCTATTGTTAATTGGCTGATTGTAATTTTGTTTACACCAATGTTTATTTCTTATATAAAAGAATTCAGTAAGGAAAAAAAGCATGATGTGACCTTACCGAGGTTTTATGGATGCTTAGAACGTGGGATAAAATTAATTAACGGAAGTGTCCATATGAAAACTAAGATTGAAAAGGACTATAATTTAATGACTGTCACTCAAGTGAAGGAAAGTGGAAAACCTGTTGCTGAGGTAGCTCGTAAGTTAGATTTAAGTCCTAACACATTACACGGATGGATAAACAAGTTAAGCAAGCATGGTAATAACGCATTTCCTGGTAGCGGTCACCTACCTGAAGCTGATGAAGAGCTTCGCAAGTTGCGTAAGGAACTCATAGATTTGAGAGAAGAAAATGCTAACTTAAAAAAGGCGGCGTCCTACTTCACGAAACATCAGAAATAGAACGCTTTGAATTAGGGAAGCACACCGCTCTAAATTTCGGATACCCTCGTATTACAAAAACACTTAAGTCCTACGGCTCTCCTAGTAAAAATCGGGTTTATCGGCTCACAAGAGAAGACGGAATCAGGTCAAAAACTTTTCCAGATGCTATGGTAGGGACGGTATCTGGAACAACTACTTATTATAATTCTGGTAATCCTCAATCAGACAAGGGTCAGCAACTTGCTGGCGATGTACAAGATGAGCTGATAAAATACTTGGGTACATCGGATAGGGGTATTATTATGGCACAAAATATATCTTAGTGCGTGGCTAAGTCCATAGGTTGGATTCCCACTCCAGAGATGCTTATATTCGGTGGATACTTCAAAATAACAAATAGTTTACAAACCTGTAACGTTGCTGTAAAACTCTTCTTATAAAATAGTTATAGATTAATTAACTGCTAATCATGAAGCAAAATCATAATGTCCTACCCTCGAAACAAATCAAACTCTAACGAATGAATTAGTGAGCGGAATCTATTAATAACTTAGGGTTGCGATAATAGAAAGGAAGGAAGGAAGCAGTGATAACATGTCAATTTACAGAATTGGTGATGTCGTGAAAGTTAACGATCAGGACAACGAAGATTTCAATGGACTCGCCGGTGTTATTAAAAAGATCGAATTAGGCAGTGATGATGTATCCATACTTTATTTCGTTGAATTTCTGACGAAGGATAGCTCGCCTCGAACAATGCTTGTCTTTCTCGAAAATGAATTGGAGGCCGCATAAATAAAAATATTCGTCACAGTTAAGGAGGTATTTAACTTTGAAACGGTTAGAAAGTCTACGTGTAGAAAGAGAAAGAGTTATTATGACGTTAGAGAAAGAGAACAAAAATCGAGTAAAATTGTTGGTCAAACTCATAGATGTTGATGACGAAATTG
>JADQBO010000121.1 GCA_016278585.1 Desulfosporosinus sp. | reverse complement strand
CCATCCTAATCCCGTTTTAGAGCCAGTGTTCCGATTCCAATTACGTTTTTTTGGTTTAGTTATTCAAGTACTAAAAACGCCAGACATTGCAGATGTTGATGGTTCCGGGGTGATTAGTCTACGGGAAAGTTTTTTATTGGGGTGTGCACTAGCAGTAGATGCTTTTGCCAGTGGAATAGGAGCTGCGATGGCGGGAATGACGTTATCGGTCATTGGGATCGTGGCTTTGACCCAAGTAATAATGCTACGTCTAGGGCAACAAATGGCTGGGAAAATTCCAGTATATTGGACGGACAAAGCGGAATACTTACCGGGTGCTGTGCTAATCTTGATTGGACTGGGGAAATTGATCTGAGGTGAGAACTATGTTGAACATTGGATTAACTGGTGGAATCGGAAGTGGCAAATCAACCGTTGCCCAATGGTTTATAAAGCAGGGAGTCCCGGTATTGGATGCTGATAAAACGGTTCATGGTTTGTTGCAGTCGGACGCGATAACTATTTCAAAACTCATTGAGGAATTTGGCTCTGATATTTTAGATGAAAATCGACAAATCGATCGTAATAGATTAGGGAAAAGGGTTTTTAGGGATGTTAATGCACGAAAGCGCCTAGAGCGCATCGTGCACCCACGGGTGGTTGAATGCATGAATGAAGAGAAGGAAGCGTTAAGGGCAACTGGTTCTAAAGTTTGTGTGTGGGATGTGCCGTTACTTTTTGAAGCAGGGTTTGAAAGGTTTGTTGATGAAGTCTGGGTTGTGTGGATTCCACGAGATCTGCAAATATCTCGCGTTCTTACGCGGGACAAGCTGAGCCTTGGCGAAGTTGAAGCTCGTATCGCTGCCCAAGGGTCATTAGATGAGAAACGCCAACGAGCGGATGTTGTAATCGACAATTCCGGGAATGAGAGTGAAACGGTCAGTCAGCTTGAAGACCACTGGGGAAAATTACTACAAAGGCAAGAGGTTAATCACTCATAATAATTGAGTCGTTGTAAATAGACTAAAGATAAGTAGCTTTTCTAGTTTGAGAAGAGGAGATGGAATGGCTAAAAAGACGTTAAAGCGTTGGGATATAGGAAAAAAAGTTAGTGTCATTTTGGTTATAGCTGTTCTTTTGGGATATAGCGTGTTGCAAATTTCTGACTTGCAGAAGATTATTTATCCATACCCACATCGGACTATCATAGAAACATATGCTGCTCAGTATGGAGTTGATCCTTTATTTGTAGTTTCCGTAATCCGAGAAGAGAGCAAGTTTCTTCCCCAATCCCAATCCAATAAAGGTGCAAAAGGGTTAATGCAGCTAATGCCTACTACGGCGAAATCGATTGCTAAAAGTATCGGAGATAAAGCGTATACTGACGAGGATTTACTAAATCCTGAGAAAAACATTCAGTATGGAACGTGGTATCTTGCTGATCTACAAAAGTTGTTTTCTAACAATCGGACCTTAGTAATTGCAGCCTATAATGGCGGTAGAGGACATGTGCAAGAATGGATTGATTCGGGGTTAATTGACCCTAAAAATATTAGGCAACAGGATATTCCCTTTAAGGAAACGCGGAACTATGTGGAGCGTGTCTTGAATAGTTATCAGAAATATATTAAACTTTACCGTAAGTAGTTTTTAAAGAAATACTATGAGTTCACTAGACCTTAAGAAATAGAAGTAATTACTAAGGGACTGGACAAGTTTGAATCATAATGAGATGGGAGAGAGCTCTTGTGAAAGAGGTTGACGCAGAAGAGGTCAAACGGATTTTGACTAGACTTAAAACGGTGCGTGGTCACATTGCAGGAGTAGAACGTATGATAGAAGAAGAGAAGAGTTGTGAAGAAATCTTATTACAACTCGTCGCTATCCGCTCCGCGGTACATAAAACTTCAGTCATTATAGCACAACGTTATGCTAGTTCATGTCTACTAGAAGCGATTGACTCGGGGGAGGATCGTGAAGAGGTTTTGAACAATGCGATTGAAACCCTCATGAAACTTAATCAATAACACCATGTAGTAGCCGGAATCTTTTAAGATCCGGTTTCTTAATTTTTTAGTTAAGGTTGTTACGTTTCAAACAGTATATTTCTACATAAACAATTGATTTATGAGAACAAGAGGGATATAATCAAATTGGGCATATGCTCAAAAGGGGTTGGGATCATGTCAAGACGGCGTTGTTGTGGCCAAATCGATGAAGGAATAGTTTGTCAATCGTATATTCCTCAGGGTCAGTCACGTTGGCCGGAAGTATTAATCCAGCTTGAAGAATTAGAGGCTATCCGACTTAAAGACAAAGTAGGTTTAGAGCAGGTCGAGTGCGCAGTTTCTATGGGGGTTTCAAGAGCAACTTTTCAGCGAATACTAGGGGGAGCTAGGTCTAAAATCGCTACGGCTTTAGTAGAAGGTCGCCCGATTATTATTCGGGGAGGAAACTATATGATCAAAAATAGAGTCTTTGAATGTGTCGGTTGTGGACATGTCTGGGAGGTTGAACCGTGTACTTCAGGAGGGAAACACGGATATGAAATTGCTTGTCCCAAATGTAGCAGTATGAAAAAAATGAAACTCGATAACGGGAGAAAGCATTCCTGTAGTGGTGGGCACCAAGAGGGGCATGGCCAAGGTGGTTGCTGTGGAGGCACTCCTGAAAATGGTTGAAGCTGACTAGAAACGATGTCAAGGGTTTATCTATGTTATCTAAACTCCGATAGACGTAAAATAATAAAATTATGGAGGGTTCGTTATGTCAAAAAAAATTGCAATCCCAACAAATGGTGAAACATTAGATCCCCATTTTGGACGGGCAGCAGGATTCACAGTGTTTGAAATCGAGGGAGACAAAGCATCTTATGTAGAATTACTTAGTTCTACGGGTCTTCAGCATCAGCATGCAGGGCTTGCTAATATGTTTAAAAGTAAAGGAGTTGAAGTGCTCGTTTGTGGCGGTATCGGTGGTGGCATGATTAATGGCCTTAATGCTGTGGGGCTTGAAGTTGTCTCAGGCGCTTCTGGAAACGTAGTGGATGTAGCAAATCGTTATGCCTTAGGTAAGATCGTTAGCACTGGTTCTGTTTGCTCACATGATCATGGACATGAGCATGGTCACGATCACCATCATCATTAAGGGAATTTGATCTCAGCATTTCTTTATACTAATTATTTGCATACTTATCATGACAAACTAACGTTTAACATCATTTAATCTTTCAATAAGCAACTAACATGGACAAACCTTGACAAATGCAGAATTTGGGGAGTAAGATAAATTCTGGCTACTCATCTAATCTAGAGTAATAAGTTCAATTTTTGAATAGGAGGCAATAACGTGAGCGAGTCATGTAATAGCTGTTCTGCAGCAGGTACGTGTAACACAGAGAGTTGTTCTAGTGCGCCTGAATTAACCAAGGCCCAGAAAGTAAGTAACGTTAAAAAAGTCATTGCTGTCATGAGTGGTAAAGGTGGAGTTGGAAAGTCTTCAGTAACGGGAATGTTGGCAGTGAGCCTTATGCGTCAAGGATATAAAGTAGGTATTTTAGACTCGGACATAACCGGCCCGAGCATTCCGAAAATATTCGGCATAAAGGAAAGGGCGGGAGCTAGCCAAGGGGGTATCATCGCCCCAACAAGTCGTGGTGGTATTAAAATCATGTCACTCAATCTTATGATTGAAAAAGAAGATGATCCTGTTATTTTACGTGGACCACTGATCACCCAAGTCGTTAATCAATTTTGGAAGGATGTAATTTGGGGAGAACTGGATTATCTATTAATTGATATGCCTCCTGGTACTGGGGATGTGGCTATCACGATATTCCAATCCATACCTATCAATGGAGTCGTTATGGTTACAAGTCCACAGGCTTTGGCGAACATGGTAGTACGGAAAGCGATCAAAATGGTACGCAACTATGAACCGCCAATTTATGGGTTGATTGAGAATATGGCCTATGTACAATGTCCAGATTGTACAAAGATAATAGAGGTTTTTGGGAAACCCCAAGGAGAAGAAGAAGCACAGCGTAGTTCACTTCCATTTTTGGGAGCCCTTCCCCTTGATCCAGCATTAGCTACACTGTCGGATGCAGGTAAAATCGAGGACTATCATTCTCCAGATTTTGATAAGATTGCGCTTAACCTAACGGAACAGATTGAATTGGGTAGTAACAAAAATCTAGCGTAATTTAATTTATAAGGTGATACAATCCAGTATTCTAGCGTGCGATTCTTGACATTAAGTAAAGGGCTGTGTGAAAACTTAGTCTCCAAAATCCTAAATGGTTACAACCTTTTAAGAAGCGTCCTCATTTCACGATCAAAGTGGATTGAGGACGCTTGTGTTTTAATAGCTAAGGTTCATAAGCTTATTGTCTATCCGAGGACAAAGTATTAGGGTGATGATATAATGAATTATGGGTAAATAAGGGAGAGGGATTCAATAACTAAGTTAAGGATAGGGTGTTTAATCGTATGAATATAAGTTTAATATATTTGTATGATTATGAGGGGAGTTGAAGCAGATGGCTGCGTTCATCTTAGAAAAGCTGTGTCGGGGGTGTAAACGCTGTGTTAATGCATGCCCCGTTCAAGCGATCACAATGGTTTCGCATCTTGCGGTCGTGGACCCTGAGATTTGTACTGAATGTGAAACCTGTATGGAATCGTGTATGCATGGCTCAATTACGTTTGCCACGCCAGAGGAGAGAAAATCGAATGGATAAGAATTTCCAAAGAATTAAGCCGAAAGAACAGCTTATGACTCAACAGGAATTGATGATTCAGCTTAACCATGTAGAGGAAATGTTGGCAGACTTAAAAGCACGCTGGCCTTTTCATTCAGTGCAACCAAGGATGGTAGAAGAACGAGAGGATTTAGAAGAGGAGCGAGAGCGGTTATTACTCTTGCTTAATCCAACCTAACCTTGGTCGACTTAGTAGAGGATTACGATAGATTCTAGCTTTAATTCTGACGTTACCGGAAAAGAAACGGAGGATTGAATTTGGATAAAACGCAGAGGACGATAGAGTCATACGATAAACATGCAGATTCATATCAAAAAAAGTTTATGGAGTTCGAAAGTTATAAATCTAAGCTAAAGGGATTTTGTGATATTTTATTACCACGGGCAAAGGTTTTAGATGTAGGATGCGGTCCAGGAAATGCAGCCAAGCTGCTAATGGAATCAAAGAAAGACTTTGAGATCGTAGGCATCGATCTTTCAGCCGAAATGATCAAGCGGGCACGGGCAAATATCGTTTCTCCAAAGGTAAACTTCTTGGTTGGAGATATTAGAGACATGAATTTGAAGGATGAGGTATATGATGCGGTCATATTGTCATTCTGTCTACCCCATTTATCAAATGAGGAAGCTGAAAAATTAGTTAAGGATATAGAGGGCGTATTAAGTAAGGGTGGCTTCTTATATTTAAGTTGTATGGAAGGCTCAAAATCTGGCTTTGAAACTACTAGCTTTAGTCCGAAGGATCATATTTTCTTCAACTATTATTCGGAAGAGTTTATTCGACAAATTCTAGTAAAGAACAATTTACATATACTACAACTTGAGCGGGATTTATATCCGGAAAGCGACGGTAGTGCGACGATAGACATGTTCATTTATGCCCAAAAGGTTGGAGAAAGACCTTAGATTATTCGTGAAAGGCATAATATTTATCGTTGGAAGTTATAGAAGTGGAGAGAAAATATATGAAATATGAATGGCTTGATGAGTACTGTCTTTCAGAAAAAGGATCACAAAAAGATTTTAAGGTAGAATGGAATGCGACAAGATATCTCATTGGTGGAAAAATGTTTGCTATGCTTGGTGGAGATAAAGACAAGAAAGCGATTATTACTTTAAAATGTGATCCCCTATTTACACGATCATTGCGAGAAAAATATCAACATATAGTAGCGGGATATTATATGAATAAAGAACACTGGAACTCTGTGTATTTAGATGGCGATGTCCCGGATGATATTTTGAAACAAATGATAGATATGTCGTATGATCTAGTTCTAGGTAAATTAACTAAGAAAGCACAAAAAGTAATTATCGAAGAATGAATTAAGACCGTATAAGCTTAGTGGAGGGTAAAATGATACTTAGGCAATTCAGGGATACCGATACTGAGGGACTGGTAGAAATATGGTACAATGCAAGCATCATCGCGCATTCCTTTATTCCTAAGGAAATGTGGGAATCCCATAAAGATGATTTAAGAAGTAAGTATTTACCACAGGCAGAAACATGGGTGGCAGAGGAAAACGGTAATTTAATGGGCTTTATATCTTTACTAGGAAACTACATTGGAGGATTGTTTGTTGCACCAGCTAAGCAAGGACTAGGCATTGGGACTCATTTGATCGGGCAAGGGAAAGAAGTTAAAAAGCAATTGTACGTAGGGGTATATAGCAAGAATAATAGTGCGAGAAGATTCTATAAAAAAAATGGTTTCCTATATGTAAGTCAGGAGGTTCAACCGGAGACCGGCGAAATAGTGATAAATATGGCGTTAGAATAATAATTTTAAACAAAGGCTAAAAAAAGCACCAACAAGACTGCTTAAAGAGTTTTGTTGGTGCTTTTTGTTATTGCTTATTCTAGAATAGCACCTTTGTTTCCCGACGTGACCTGGGCGGCATATCTGGAAAGGTACCCTGTTGTAATTTTAGGTTTCCTGGGCGTCCAGTTTTCTCTGCGCTTTTTCAATTCTATATCACTTATGACAAAGTTAATTTCATTGGACATAATGTCAATTTGAATGAGGTCTCCATCTTCTATCAAAGCGATATTTCCTCCTACCGCTGCTTCGGGAGAAACATGACCGATTGCGGCACCTCTTGTAGCACCGCTAAATCGTCCATCGGTAATCAGTGCAACGCTTTCTCCTAGTCCTCGCCCCATAATTGCAGAGGTCGGATTTAGCATTTCTCTCATTCCTGGCCCACCCTTAGGGCCTTCATAGCGGATTACAACAACATCTCCGGCTACGATTTTGCCGGAATTAATTGCCTGCATGGCATCTTCTTCGCAGTCAAATACTCTTGCAGGGCCTTCATGTTTCATCATTTCTGGTGCGACGGCGGAACGTTTGACAACACAGGAATCCGGAGCTAGGTTTCCTTTTAGTACTGCGATCCCACCAGTTGTACTGTATGGGTTTTCGACAGGCCTAATTACTTCAGTATTTTTATTAACACAGCCTGAGATGTTTTCTCCTACAGTTTTGCCCGTACAGGTTAGCAAATCAGTCTTAAGCAAGCCTAATTTATTAACTTCATTCATAACTGCGTAGATGCCGCCGGCTTCATCGAGCTCCTCTATATAGTTATGCCCGGCAGGTGCAAGGTGGCAGAGATTCGGAGTCTTATCACTAATTTCATTAGCAATGTCAAGATCTAAGTCTATGCTGCATTCATGAGCAATCGCAGGTAGATGAAGCATACTGTTGGTACTGCAACCCAAGGCCATATCTAAGGTCAAAGCATTTTCAAAAGCATCCTTAGTCATAATATCTCTTGGCCGGATATTGTTTTTCAGGAGTTCCATAATTTGCATACCTGCATGCTTGGCCAGTTGAATTCGGGCCGAATACACCGCCGGGATAGTTCCATTGCCTTGTAATCCCATTCCCAGTACTTCGGTGAGGCAATTCATACTATTAGCTGTATACATACCTGAACAGGAACCACAGGTTGGGCAACCTTTATTTT
>JADQBO010000225.1:4646-7760 GCA_016278585.1 Desulfosporosinus sp. | reverse complement strand
TGCCGTAAAAAAAGGTTTGATCGCCAACTTGAATCCTAAAATAATACCAAACAAGTCCAGGGTTATTTGGGGCATCATACTCTGCCTCAAACACGACCTTTTGATCCGCGGTTTCTGGCGTACTTCGACCAATAGAGACAGTATCCTGAAAAATCCCCATACTTACAGACTGTTCTAGACTTGCGCTTGGTTTTAGATCCATAGGAATTAGCCGTTCCCTTCCCCCTTCCCAGAGACGTAAATAACAAGCCTCCACTGAAACTGTCGAGGACAACTCCAACCTAAACCTAATCGTCTGTCCACAAGTAACCGCTCCAAAGGGTTTACGGTAATCTAAACTGTACGAGTCATGATACGCAAATAATCCCATTTCCACACTCCTGAAATTATCTTCTTTACTTATTCCCCTTATAGTCTGGTATGTAAGGTCTCTCTAACACAGCTCTAAAATAAATGAATATGTTCTACCTCTCTGAAAACAATGCCGGGGTCCCTGTCTTAATTTATAGTTTACTGAGTTTAAATATGACGGTTGCTAAAGGGGGGACTTTAATTTTTAAGGAAAAGGCTTGACCACGCCAGACAACCTTCTCCGTAACAAGCAGTGAAGGATTAATCTGATTTGAGCCACCATAGATTTCCTGATCAGAATTAAAGATTTCCTTATAAACTCCTTTTTTAGGAACGCCTATTCGAAAGCTTTCATAACAACTAGGCTGAAAATTGATAAGCACAATAACAAAATCATCCGGGTCTTTCGCCTTACGACAAAAAACGAGGATACTTTGCTCCCGATTATCTGCTTCCATCCATTCAAACCCTGACCAATCATGATCGTTTTCCCAAAACGCTTTTTCTCGTTGATAGAGTTTATTCAGATCTCTCACATAGTCCTGATATTTTTTGTGCATGTCATACTCTAAAAGGTGCCAATCAAGTTCTGCATCATAACGCCACTCTATGAACTGACCAATCTCTCCGCCCATAAACATCAACTTCTTGCCAGGATGCCCTATGAAATACCCTAACAAGTTTCTTAAACCTGCAAATTTCTGCCAATAATCACCCGGCATTTTATCTAACAGCGATAACTTACCGTGTACGACTTCATCATGAGAAAGTGGCAGTACAAAATTCTCAGAAAAGGCATAGGTCAACGAAAAGGTTAATAAACCATGATGATTTTTCCTTTGAGAAAACTCAAGTTGCATATAGCGTAGGGTGTCATTCATCCAACCCATATTCCATTTAAAATTATAACCAAGCCCATTAAGATAAGTGGGAGCTGATACAAGGGGCCAATCGGTCGCTTCTTCAGCAATCATAAGGGCCCCTGGATAGGCTCCAAATACCACCTCATTAAGCCTTTTCATGAAAGCCATAGCTTGCAGGTTTTCTCGTCCTCCATAGATATTGGGTTCCCACGACTTGCTATGCTTTTCATAATCCAGATAGAGCATGCTACTGACCCCATCCACTCTAAGACCGTCAATATGATAGAATTCAAACCAAAAAAGTGCATTGGAAATAAGAAAACTCCAAACTTCTGTCTTAGAAAAATTAAAATTATAGGTTCCCCATTGTCCATGTTCGTCCTTTTCGTAAACCGGTTTCCCATTGAATCTCCCCAAACCATGAGCATCTTTGACAAAATGCCCTGGTACCCAATCCAAAATTACCCCTATTCCTGCTTGATGACATCGATCAACAAAATACATCAAATCCTGGGGGTTCCCGTAACGGCTAGTACAAGAATAATACCCCGTCACTTGATATCCCCAAGAACCATCGTAGGGGTGCTCCATGACAGGCATTAGCTCGATATGAGTGTAACACATTTCCAAAACATACTTCAGCAGGTCCTCCGTGAAACTCCTCCAATTGTAAAAGCGCCCATCCTCTTTTCTTCGCCAGGAGCCTAGATGGACCTCATAGATTAACATAGGTTTTGTATGTGGAGGACTTATTTGGCTCCGGAAAATCCATTCTTGATCCAGCCAATCATAACCCTCTAGACAATATACTCTCGATGCTGTTAAAGGACGCAGCTCAGAGTAGAAAGCAAAGGGATCAGACTTCAAAAATATATCCCCGCCCTTTGCCTGTATCTCATATTTATATAATTGTCCTAGCAGAATCTTCGGAATAAAGAGTGTCCATACACCCGTATCACCGACTTTATCCATTGGGTTACGCTTAGAGGACCAGAGATTGAAATCCCCTACAACAGATACCGCCTCGACATCTGGAACCCAAACAGCAAAGAACGTCCCTTGTAGACCGCCTTCTGCAATGATGTGGGACCCAAACTTCGTATAACCTCTATACAGCTCTCCTCGATTAAATAGATATATTTCTTCGATACTCAAAAATTGTTCACGTTCCATAGTTAAGCCTCTTTGCAGTCATTATTTTCCTAAATTGTTGTATTCTATTTTAAATGTGTTTTTCCTTTAATTGCCCCTTTGCAAATCAAAAAGAATTAGTTTGCCGACACTTGAAAGAAGTCCTCCTTCAAAGAGCATAAAAAACTTGGCTGGCCTTTCTGACAGAAAAAAAAAGGCTACTCAGATGAGTAGCCTTTAAATCTAAATTGAATCCCGCAAAGTTCCTCCAGAACTAATGGATACACGGCTCTAGATTAATCATCAAACAAACTTAACTAAACAAGTTATTAACCGGAATCTAGGTTTGTAAACTAATACACCTTACAACTAAGAAACGTTACCACATAATAGACAACATCTGTAAACACCCAGTAAGGGAATCGAAACTTTTTAACCTAACTAAACACAAACCAGTCAAAAACAAAGTTTTAAGGTAATGAAACTAATCTGGACAAATCCTCCACTATTTCTTCATTTACTTTAGGGTCTAACTGGGAACAATCTGAAGATAGTCACTAAGACAAGTAAGAATTTCAACATTGACCAATAATACTGAGTCTTGGAAAAAACGCAATTACAAAGTCTAACTCTAATAGGCTAACCGATTTAAATACTAACTATCTAACTATCTAACCGACTAACTAACTAACCGACTAACTGACTGACTAACTAACTAACTAACTAACTAACTAACTAACTAACTAACTAACTAACTAACTAACTAACT
>JADQBO010000225.1:0-4546 GCA_016278585.1 Desulfosporosinus sp. | reverse complement strand
ACTAACTAACTAACTAACTAACTAACTAACTAACTAACTAACTAACTAACTAACTGACTAACTGACTAACTGACTAACCGACTAACTGACTAACTAACCGACTAACTGACTAACTAACTGACTAACTAACTGACTAACTAACTAACTGACTGACTAACTGACTAACTGACTGACTAACTGACTAACTGACTAACTGACTAACTGACTAACCGACTAACCGACTAACTAACTAACTAACTAACTGACTGACTTACATCTAATAAAGAGGAACTTTGCGGGAAAACTTTCTTTCTAAATAACAAAAACCACCCTTCTAGGTGGTTCAATTCTTCGAAATTCAGCATCGACTTAATAATTGCAATGCATAAACCTTCGATGAATCGAAACTTTACCTAGCACGCGACCAATAAGTTATTAGCAACCTGAATCTTTTTTAATGAGTGGTTATACTTTTATTATACGCAAATTCAGTATTCTGTCAAGTACCTTTGAACAATATATTCTTAAAATAGAGCCCGTTCGCCGAGCTCTATTTGCGGTCTCCACTATAATTCTGTAACTTGTTCTAACAAGGCAACGAGTAACTCCACAGCAGCTTCAATATCCTGTTTGTCAACGATCTCAGCGGGGGTATGGAGATATCGCGTGGGGATTGAAAGAACGCCTGAGGGTACTCCTCCCCTGGATAAATGAATGGCACCAGAATCCGTTCCCCCATATTCTAAAACCTCCCACTGGAAGGGAATCTTCTGTTCCGAGGCAATAGCAGCCATCCAACGCTTAATTTGAGGAGAGGTAATCATGGAACGGTCGAAGACCTTAATTCCCACACCACTCCCTAGTTTTACGGCCATAACGTGTGATTTGGGGGTATCTCCCGAAGCAGTGACATCAACAGCAATTGCCAAGTCTGGTTCAATAGCATAGGCAGCCGTTTTAGCACCACGAGTTCCAATTTCCTCTTGAACCGTAAAAACAAAGGCTAATTCATGGGTAGACCTAGTTCGTTTGAGGGCTTCCATCGCCACAAAACAACCAATACGGTCATCGAGGGCCTTAGCTATAATCCTAGATTCCAATTCTACGAAATCCCCGACAAAAACCGCCATTTCCCCTATATGAACAACCTGTTCAGCTTCTTCCCGTGATAACACACCAATATCGAGATAGAGTTTTTCAAGTTTTAAATCAGTAATTTTCTCTAATTTTTCAATCCCAATGGTTCCAACTCGACCATTTCTAAATTTAACCCTCTGTCCAACCAAGTTGCGGATATGCACTCCGCCGAGGGGGGTAAAACGCAAGAACCCGTCTTTATCAATATGGGTGATCATCAACCCGATTTCATCCATATGAGCAGCAACCATGATCTTCTTACCTGTTCCATGGCGCACAACAATAAGGTTCCCGAGGGTGTCCGTTTGTAGCTCGTCACAGTAAGGACGTAGTTGAGTAGATATGAATTCCGAGACCAGCTCTTCAGAACCGGATGGGCCAAAAATTTGGGTCAGCTGTTCAAGCATTTTAAAATCCAAATCCATTACACGTTCTCCTCCTTATCGATTGAGCTAAGCCTAAGCATACGCGGAAGATCTTTTAAAAGTTCATCCACTAGATTCAGACAAGCTATATAATCCTTTTCTGAAATGACCGAAACAAAGGAATGAATGTAGCGACACGGTACACTGAGAACAATCGTTGGGATTCCGGCTTTGCTAACGTGAATCGAACCAGCATCATTTCCTCCGCTGCTTCCGCGTCGAAACTGTAAGGGAATTCCCTTTTGTCGGGCTACATCCGCGATCCATTGAATAAGCTTAGGGTTATAGAGGGTTGTTCTATCCATGAGTGAGCATGCAGGGCCTTTGCCTAACTCCGTAACCCATCCCTCTTCTTCGCGATCCGACAGATCTGCAGCCACCGTTCCCTCAATGACAATGGCGAAATCCGGAGCGATGTGATAAGCTGCGACCTTGGCGCCCCGGAGACCTACCTCCTCTTGCACTGTAAACGCAGCAACCAAGGGAAAATCATAATCCTTCTTAAGTAATTCTGCCAAAATAGCACATCCTGCCCTATCATCAAAGGCCTTTCCCTTGTAAAGACCCTCACCAAAAGGCTCGCATGTCGTCATAAAGTAGGCATAATCCCCCAATTTGACCTTGCTAGAGGCCTCTTCTTTGGATTTTGCCCCAATATCAATGTACAGTTGCTCATAGGTCAAAGCCTTTTGGCGTTCTGACCGTTTTTGGAGGTGGATTGCTTTAGCTCCAATCACCCCAACGAGGGATTCGTTAAGTTTTACTGGTTTAGAGACGAGGATTCGAGCATCAATTCCGCCGACTGGGCGAAACTTAAGAAAACCGTCGCTCGTTATTTCTATGATCATCAGCGCTACTTCGTCCATATGAGCGGCAAGCATTACTTTTGGCCCAGAAAGCTGTCCATGTTTAGTCGCAATCAAATTCCCCATTTTATCAACCTTTATTGTTTCTACAAAGGGTTCAATTTGTTGGCGCAAGAAATCTCGAACGAGTCCTTCAGCTCCTGAGGTACCATTTAATTCGCTTAAACTTTTTAATAGCATAAAAATCCCTCCAAATCATCCGGTAGGGAGGCAATAAAATGAGCCAGAAGTTTCCCTGAGTTAAGGACATCTTGCATGTCTAGAGTTTCCACAGAGGTATGCATATAACGCAAGGGAATAGAAATCAGCCCTGTAGGAATACCAGCTTGAGTTACTTGAATAGCCCAGGCATCCGTTCCAGATGATCCTGGGACTGGTTCGATCTGAATGGGTAGGCGGTGTTCTTGAGCGATTTCCGAAAGCTGACGGTAGATGGCGGGATGAATATTGGGACCGAGAGCGACCGTCGGTCCCTTACCCATATTTATGGCAACTTGACCCTTTGTATCTGGAGTACTCCCATGGGTAACATCTATTGCAACCGCTAAATCCGGATTAAGGGTATAAGCACTGGTAAGGGCTCCCCGAACTCCGACTTCTTCTTGGGTCGTAGCTACTGCAATCACATCGTGAGCAAACTGTAGTCGAGAGAGCTCTTCTAGACAAACCATCATTACCACGACCCCAGCTCGATCATCCAACGATTTCCCTGCCATCACGTTATTAAGCAGAGGATACGTTTCTCGTCTTAGAGTAATTACATCCCCCACTTGGATCGACTCATCAATTTTAACAGGAGAAAGTCCCACATCAATAACCATTTCTTCCATCTTAACGGCTTTATCTGAGTCCTCATTATGTAAAAGATGTGGAGGTATAGAACCTATAATGCCGGGGATAGTCTGGCGTCCATGAACCAGTACTTCTTGGGACAGAAGGGTTCGTTGGTCAACTCCCCCAATCGAGGTAAACTGTAGAAAACCACGGGGATCGATCTTTTTTACCATAAGACCAATTTCATCCATATGGGCAGCCAACATTATTTTTCCTTTATACCCTTGGCCATTGCCCTTTTTTAGAGCATAAACATTTCCAATTTGATCAGACCGCACCTCATCCGTCAAACGTTTAAATCGTTCCCTAACCAATGAAGCAATTGAAACTTCGTAGCCGGAAACCCCTGAAGCCATAGATAAAAGACTAAGGAATTCACTCGCCCTCTGCATTTGTGTATTGCTCAAACTATTCACCTTCTCTCGGAAAAAGTATTGTCTTTCTATATGCTTATATTAATATTGTACATCTCTTAAAAATAAACCTTTTGCTTGGGCTAAGGGTCCAGCTTCCCATCGTTTCTTTTCATTTAAAATTCTTTTAACTTCTATCGGACTCAGTTTACCTTTACCTACTTCAATAAGGGTTCCAACAATTATCCTCACCATATTCCATAAGAATCCATTTCCATTAACCTCAATTATTAAAAGGCCATCCTTTTCAATGATGTTAATATAATTAACCGTTCTAATCGTCGATTTATCACTATTCCTCACGTTAGTGAAACTCTGGAAATCATGAGTGCCAATAAAAACGTCTGCAGCATTTTTCATCTCAGCTAAATTAAGGTTTTCTGCAACGTGATATGTATACTTTCTATTAAAGACATCTCTAAACTTATTATTATTAATCTTATAGACATAGGTTTTTGATTTAACATTATATCTGGCATGAAATCTCTCAGCTACGTTTTCTATGGATTTTACAACGATATCTTCAGGTAAATATTCATATAAATAATTTAACATCGTGTCTGTACTAAAAGCACACTTAGTATGAAAATTTGCAACGTAATTTTCAGCATGTACTCCGGAATCCGTTCTTCCACAACCCACTATCTGAATAGTTTCTCCTGCCATTTTAGACAACACAGTTTCGATCTTTCCTTGTATTGTTAGATCAGTCTCTTTTTGTCTTTGCCATCCTTTATATTTGAAACCATCATATGATATTGTGATTTTTAAATTTCTCATATTGCTCCGCCTTTATAAAACTTGATTTATTAGTGACACTTTTACTTTACGTTACATTGTATTATATTATCTGAGCTAGTAAGGATTCCTGTTAGTATACTACAAACACAGG
>JADQBO010000196.1 GCA_016278585.1 Desulfosporosinus sp. | reverse complement strand
GATATCACCTGCAGGGACGTCAGTATTTTCTCCAATATGTTTAGCCAGCTCGAACATAAAGCTCTGGCAGAATCTCATGATTTCTCCGTCTGATTTACCTTTCGGATCAAAGTCACTTCCGCCTTTACCACCACCGATAGGAAGACCTGTCAGTGAATTTTTAAAAATTTGTTCAAATCCTAAAAACTTAATGATACCTACATAAACGGATGGGTGGAATCGTAAACCACCTTTGTAAGGACCGATGGCACTATTGAACTGAACTCTGAAACCACGGTTTACTTGAACGACTCCCTTGTCGTCAACCCAAGATACCCTGAAAATAATTTGTCTTTCTGGTTCCACAATTCGGCTAAATATTCCTGCCTTTACCCACTCAGGATGTTTCTCAGCAACTGGATCAATAGATTCTAGGACCTCTTTGACGGCTTGGTGAAATTCGGTTTCGTTTGGATTCCTTTTGACAACTTGTTCCATTACATCGGCTAAAATTTTCATCTTATAAATTACTCCTTTGTAATTAATAGATTTTGAATTCGCCTTCTATATTACATCTATTCTTGTCCAATTATAAGTATTTAGCGGAATGAATTCATAATACATTAGATAATTGCTATTATTATGTAGTGGGGAGGGCCAGTTTTTACCGAACCACCCCCTTAATCCAACTTTTGAATTAAAAGCAGCGGGAGTGCTGTTGCTAGGGCAAACAGATAAAATGTTATCTCTAAGGCGATTAACGCACGTGCAGTTACATCGACTGGCTTAATATCGCCTAAGCCCGCAGTAGCAATGGTTGTTGAACTTAAATACACAAACGAGAAGAGTTGAGTACAAAAATCATCGCCTACGTCCCCTTCAAAACTGGAGGGGAAAAATTTGTAGAGGAGAAGGTACTCTGAACTAAAAAGCAAGATAACTGAGATAAGAGCCCCTGCAACAGGACGAAATAAATTTTGGTAGGAGGGAAGAGAATCTAACACAGCTTTTTTTATGGCGAAATAAACGGATACTAATGCTCCAAAAGAATATCCGACAAGAGCAAATTTAAAGAGGGCTCCTCCAAATGGTTCAATAGGCTCACTATTCTTTTTGCTGGAAAATAAGCTCAGGAAGAGTGCGGCACCTGTCCCAAAGAGCGCGGGTGATATCAGTTCCCAATAGCTAAGTTCTAAAGGTTGCTTCGCGGGACGAGGTGGTATGCAGGAAGGGGAATTACTATGAGTATTAGGATATGAAGGTTTATAGCCCCGAAATCTGTTTGGACTTATGGAATAAGGTCCAAAATAGGGCGGATAAGGGGAGAGTTCTGTCTTGATTTGATCCACGTCTCAATCGACCGCCTTTCCGAGGTGTCTATTCCATTATATTCCAGAATATTAAATAGGTTAAGTTACTGAAGTGACAAACAAGCAGTTTTTGCATTTTAAGCAGGATTATTGGTAATTTAGGAGAATTATAGGAAAGTACATGTTTTAATAAGCATTAATCAAGTCAGGATGTGGATTAGTGGACGTTATTAAGTTGCAAAAGAATTTTTTCACCAGCGAACTCCAGGATGAATTCATCGAGAATAAAGTCTATACAAATTATTATCGACTCAAGATATTATCTACGGTCATGCTCCTTTTAACTTCTTTTCTTCTTCTTACGGATTATAAAAATTATCAAAGGGGTCTTTGGAGTGTCTCGACTGGTTATGAATGGTTATTTTATTCTCATGTTGCTCTCGGATTGGGGATGCTATTAATATCATCGTTTTATTGGCGTACAAACCTTCAGTCGGTGAAGAATGTAAGGTTTGTGCATAAGGTATATGAAGTTTGTTTTGCAGTCTTTCTATTATTAATTTGCGCATTCACCTCTGGATGGATTGACCAGAGGATTCATGGACAAGTGACCGTTTATATCTTTGGGTGCTTTATTGTTGCCGTGTTTTTTTATTTAAGCCCTAAGATTAGTTTTTGGGTATTTCTTTTATCTTACATAATTGTCGTGATAGGATTAACGCATAATCAACCTGATTCTTTCATCTTAAATGGGCACTACATTAATACATTTTTGGTAGCCTGTATTGCCTGGTTTTTATCGTTGATCCTTTACAAATCAAGAATTCAAGATTTTTTACATTTAAACCACCTTGAAAGCTTAGTTAGAGAACGGACGAAGGAACTAGAAGAAATTAACCAACAGCTAATTCAAGAAATTTATGAGCGTAAAACAATACAAAGAAAGATTTATCGAATGGCCTCCATTGTGGAGTCAACGGATGATGGAATTATTGGGATGACTTTAGATGGAATAATTATTGATTGGAACAGAGGGGCGGAGTTTATTTACGGTTACTCTGAGGAAGAGATCATAGGTTCATCGGTTAGAAGACTGTTCCCATCCGATAAAAAGATGGAGCTGGATAAGATTTTGACAACCATTTCATTAGGAACACCTGTCTCACATTTTGAAACTATTCGTCAAAGAAAAGATGGCCAGATCATTCATGTCTATTTGACAGTGTCCCCGATTAAGAATCATAATGAAAAGACCATTGGAGCATCAACCATTGTCAGGGATGTAACTACTCAAAAGAAGATTGAGAAAGAAATGGCACGTATGGATCAGATGAATCTAGTCGGTGAAATGGCCGCAAGTATTGGCCATGAAGTAAGAAACCCCATGACAACGGTCAGAGGGTTCCTACAACTACTAGGGGAAAATAAAAATACGGCTAAATATAGTGACTATATTCCACTCATGATCAGTGAACTTGATCGGGCCAATCATATTATTACTGAATTTCTCTCTATAAGTCGAACTAAGGTAACAGAGTTTGCTTCACATAATCTGAACAATATCATTAATAATAATATTTTACCTCTTGTTCAGGTAGATGCTATTCGCAGTGAGAAGTGCGTAACGACACAACTAGGTGCCATTCCGGATTTAATTTTAGATAATAAAGAGATTTGTCAAATGATCCTTAATTTAGCACGAAATGGGCTTGAGGCTATGGCTCAAGGTGGAAATCTAACCATTAAAACGCTGGTCAACGATAATGAAGTGATCCTAGCTATTCAAGATGAAGGGGAGGGTATAAAGCCAGAAATATTGGATCGGTTAGGTACTCCTTTTCTTACGACTAAAGAGATGGGCACAGGGTTAGGGTTGGCGGTCTGTTATGGAATTGCTGCACGGCACAATGCTATTATAAAAATCGAATCTGGTGCGAAGGGGACAACATTTTTTGTCAAGTTTAAAGCCACAATGAACAACAACCTTGTAAAATCCGTGGAATAGGCAGGGTTTTTATAACAAACCATTTGACCTTTACTGACCATTGTACTAAAATAAAGTTAATCGGCAAGAATATAATCAAGTTAAATGCTGTAGTCTTAATAAAAGCTTAATAGGGGGAATTGTAAATGGGTTATCTAGTCCCAATGGTAGTTGAACAAACGAATCGTGGAGAGCGTTCCTACGATATTTACTCCCGTCTCTTGAAGGACCGTATTATTTTCCTCGGGGGTGCAATTGATGATGATGTATCCAATCTTGTTGTAGCACAAATGCTTTTCCTCGAAGCAGAGGACCCTGAAAAGGATATTAATCTGTATATCAACAGTCCTGGTGGTTCGATCACCGCAGGAATGGCAATTTATGATACGATGCAATACATTCGCTCGGATGTCCGTACGATTTGTATTGGGATGGCAGCCAGTATGGGAGCCTTCCTCCTTGCAAGTGGCACAAAAGGAAAACGAGTGGCACTTCCTAACTCAGAAGTCTTAATCCATCAGCCGTTAATCGGTGGACATGGGCTCTCAGGACAAGCGACTGAGATTGAAATTCATGCTAGACAGTTGCTTAGGACTAAGGCGAAGATGAACAAAATCCTTGCCGAAAGAACAGGACAGCCCATTGAAAAGATCGAAAGAGATACAGAGCGTGATTATTACATGACAGCGGAAGAAGCCAAAGAATATGGAGTTGTTGACCAGGTTCTTGAAAAGCTAGAAACTGCTTTAGAAAAGAAGTAAGAACTAAACTAGATGAGGCAGAAAATAGGCTAAGAAACGCAAGGGCGATTTGTCGTTCTTGCGCTTTTTTATGCTTTTATCAGCTTTTACTTAAGCAAATTAAATCTAATCAGTTGATCTGGTTTTTGAACTGCAAAACCAGTCCTCGAATCCACCAAGGATTGGACCGCAAGCGGTTGTGTAAAGGTTCAAAAAATATGGCAAGCCCATAAATCGGAATCATCACCAAAAAGGTAAACCCTTGCATGCTGAAATCTCCTTTTAGAAGAGATGCCATACCGGTATAGATGACCTCGATAACAAGGCCAAGAATTCCATAAATCAGGAAACGTTTATATTTTTTCATAGTTTTAGTATGGTTAGACAAAGACAAGAGCATGCAAAAAGATACATATATTTTTCAAGTATGTTAAGTGTATAAGCCCTCACTTTCTGTATTATTTTACATATATTTATAGGGCAGAAGGGAATCAATCTATGTTTGTCGAAACCATCTTTAGGAAGTTACAAGAATGTACGAATTAGTTAGACTAATCCAAGATACAATTAAGGGGTATATGAACTGTAATAATAAAGGAGAGGCTAAGTATGCGTAAAATTCGTAAAGCAGTAATACCGGCGGCCGGGCTAGGAACTCGTTTTTTGCCAGCAACAAAGGCCCAACCAAAAGAAATGCTGCCCATTGTGGATAAACCTACGATTCAATACATTGTGGAGGAGGCCATCCAATCTGGAATAGAAGATATTGTAATTGTAACAGGGCGGAATAAGCGGGCCATCGAAGACCATTTCGATCGATCGATGGAACTAGAGGGTTTTTTAGAAAAAAAGGATAAAGAAGAACTTTTGGATCTAGTTCAGGATGTCGCTCGCATGGCAGATATTTATTACGTTCGGCAAAAAGAAGCGTTGGGTTTGGGGCATGCAATTTACAGCGCCCGCAAATTTATTGGAAATGAACCCTTTGCTGTCCTTTTAGGAGATGACGTTATTCATTCAGAAGTGCCTGCTCTACGGCAAATGATCAACCATTATCAGCGCTATGGAGCAAGTATCGTAGGGGTCCAGGAAGTTCCCCTCGAGGATACTTCCAAATATGGGATTGTGGATGGGGAAAAGTTTGCAGATCGACTCTACCGTGCTAAGAGTTTGGTCGAAAAACCTCGTTCAGAGGAGGCCCCTAAAACTCGTTTAGCTATCATGGGTCGTTATATTTTAAACCCTGAAATTTTTGGTATTTTGGAGGATTTGCCAGCTGGTATGGGTGGAGAGATCCAGCTTACAGATGGAATTAAGGAACTAGGGCGGTATCAGGAAATACTTGCTTATGAATTTGAAGGCCGTCGGTATGACGTTGGTGATAAGCTCGGTTTTGTGGAAGCAACGATCGACTATGCCTTACGACGTGAAGACATTTCGGAGGACCTGATTAATTATCTCCGGGATTTGGTACGTCGAGCAGACGAGAACAGATAGGATAATGGCCTCACCGTTCAATGTACGGTGGGGTTTTTAGTTTACTCAGATAAATTGTTTCATTTGACAGTAAAGATCATCCAGTTATTATAGATAATGCTGCTTAATTATCGCGAATTATACGGACGGTAAGAAGGCTATTGGCACTTCATGACACTAGACAACGGAAAATGGACAGAACTTTACAGCTAAAACGACACCTTTTTCTCCCAATAATTGGTAAAATGCTCTCGTACCATAAAAACAATAAAGGAGGGAAGAGACTGATGATACCAATAGACAAAAAGAGGATAGTAACCTTAGCAGGAACCTTAGTTCTTGCGGGTGCTGTTGTTGCAGCAGGGGTTTATGGCCCTAGTGTCTGGAAAGTTTTTAGGCAACAAAGCGCTATTACAGACCAAGTAGTCATTCAAACCCCAGCCGTTGATGGCACTAATGGCAGTAATGGAACGATGTTGCCTGATGGGACTGCTCCGCCTACTTCGCCTAGTGCAGAAGGATCAGCCCAGACAATCACACCGCCCGCTACTATTAATGCACCCCCCCAAAGTGATCCAGGACCTAAGAATAAATATAGGGAGCCGGACACTAAGCTGATAGACATGGCGCCGTCTATCGCAGTGTATTTCGGAGAGGCTGCATTAAGTAACGATGCTAAAACATTAGCCTTTGGCTCCGCCTGGAACATCCACCAATACGTTGATGGTTATCTTTATGGGCCAGCGGCCGGTCCCCAGATGAATGAGGAAGATATTAAAAAGTATATCGTGTTCCACAAAGCATTATTGGACAAGCAGTACAAGAATGAAGCGAATATTTCCAAAGCGGCAACCTTTACTAGCTACTTAGATGTGCTTTTGAACAGCGGAATCGATGCGTTTGATTCGAAGGATAAAATCCGGATCGAACAGTTCCACCAAGGAATTCACGATCTCGATGCGCATCTAATGCGTAATGACTCAAATGCAAAAATTTACGGGGCGACGCCATTTGCAACCAAACGGACATAGTTTCAGCATCCGATAAGGCAATGATCGTAAGAATGGAATGAAGCTTAGTAAGAGCAAGAGATGTGGTAATAATTTTTGCTGAATTGTATCCAAGGTGTACATTGGCGGTCTTGTATTTTAATGCTTTTAAGCACGAACTCCTATATTTATATAGACGATTCATCGAATTGGTTAATTTATGAATCGGAAGAATTTGACAGATGGTATAAGGGGGATCAGCATAAGAAATTATAAGTGGGGTAAGTCCCTCCGTTTAATAATTAAATAGGCAACTAAATTTGGCGAATTGTGATCTTGTCTTTCAAGGTTAAACGCTGATTTGGTTGTTAAAAACTGAATATGTAAGGAAACACACAAGGCCACCTGAAATGGATAGGCCTTGTGTTTTACTATATCTTAGAATCTGGTTAATGATACATTAATTTTAGAAATGTCTAATATTTCCTTCCTTTGGTCAAGCTAGTAATAAAAATCATTTGAAGGAGATTTTGGTCTTTATGCGTAAAATGAATTATTTGTTTGGAGCTCTGGCATTAGGTCTTGGTGTACTGGTTGGGACGCTAGGTGTATCTTTGCTCACAGATTCAAGTTCCCCAACGTCGTTTATCTCTATGTTACGTGGCCAAGATAAGATACAAACGGTTTCCGGTACTGTGAGTAATCCGATACAAACCCCGCCAATTTCCAATTCGGTAACCGATGGTTTGACTGAAAGTACAGCAGATGGGTTGCTCGTGCCAGGCAAAGATCCTCATGTAGTTACCCCTAAGGAAGCTCTCTTGGCGCAACAAATTGTCGCAGATTACAAGCAAAATATCGGGATATTCTTTGGAGCTTGGAAATCCACAGATATGGCCGCCTTTCGTGTCAAACTTGCTAAGGCCTATACCGGAGATTTATTTGAAAAGCATGCTCGTCGAGCCGAGGAATATTTAGTTCAAGGGATAGGGCTAGATGTTAGTCAAATAGTCTTTGACCAGGTTGATGTAGAAAGTGTCTCTGAAAACGCGGCTACTCTACGAGTGGATTACCGTTATACGGCAAAGGATTACAATTTAACCGACGGGACTACAGTTGGGGAGGAACATGAACAGATCGTCCAGGTCCGTGTTAATCTCGTAAAACAAAATTCGCGCTGGTTAATAACGGGGGAGAGCACAGTTCAGTAAGCTTAAAAGGGCTACGCCTAAGTAGTCCTTTTTTTATTTTTCCTCATTGGCAATTTACAGAATTGACAAGGGGACGGAGTCGACAAGGTTGACAGGGGGACGGGGTTGTTGACAACATTTTAAAATGTTGTCA
>JADQBO010000375.1 GCA_016278585.1 Desulfosporosinus sp. | reverse complement strand
AGATTGAGAAGTTTCTCGATACGCCGGTGAAGAGATATTCTTCGGGGATGTACGTACGGCTGGCTTTCGCCGTGGCGGCGCATCTGGAACCAGAGATCCTAATTGTTGATGAGGTGCTGGCGGTAGGGGATGCACAGTTTCAAAATAAATGTCTTGGCAAGATGGAGGATGTATCGACAAAAGAAGGTAGGACGGTGCTGTTTGTAAGTCATAATATGGGGGCTATCGACCGATTGTGTACTCGGGCGGTTCTGCTCGAAAGGGGGCGGGTCCGTCTCGCCGACTTCACAAAGCCCGTGATTCAGATGTACTTGGACAAGGCGAAGAACGCGATATCTGCCTGGAGCTGCTCAACATCAATTCCTGACTTTGATGGGATCTTTTTCGAATCAATTAGCATCGTCAACAAGGACAGAAAGATTGCAGAGGTTTTGCCCTCTAATGAACCATTCTCGATTACCCTTGTGGTCAATGCCACCGCTTCGCTAAAGGGAGTGCAGATCGCCATCAGAATAACCAACGAGCAAGGGATTCCAATTCTCACCACAACCAACTGTGATAAGGCAGGAAAGCTGCAGGAGATCAGCAGGGGGAGGTACCGGTACACAGTTTCTCTTCCGGCAAGTTTTCTGCCACCTGGGTATTACACGCTGATTGTTGCCTCCTTTGTCCCCGGTGAAAAGCTGTTCGACGGCGTTGAAGACAAGCTTGGGTTTTGCATCGATGATATGGGCTCGCTTGCGACTCTGATGAAGGATGGTCGGCTAGGAGTTGTGACCCCCCTGATGCCTTGGGACGAGGTTCGTTTATGACTGGCATCGTCACTGCAAATTGGTGGACCTCACTGATATACCGGGTGTTTGTCCGAACAGCCTGTTTACGTGCAGGGAGAGGATTGCTTCCGAATATTTGGGAGTGGCTGTGGCGCTTGAGTTGCAACATCATTGAAGGGCCAGTTGATATTACCATTCACAACCGCCCCGCCATCGTCAACTTTGGATACACCTATCCAATTTACATGCGCTGCTACCCCGAACTGAACGCTCCGTTGGTGGAGTTGACCTATCAATGCTGGCGATCACGAGGTACTGCGATTTGCATCGTCGATGTCGGGGCAGCCGTTGGGGACACCATGCTATTGCTACATTCCAACCTCCCCGAAGCTGTCGGTTCTTTCGTATGTATTGAAGGAGACCAGGAGTTTTACCGTTACCTCCAACACAATCTGGGGCACATGACGGAGGGAAGACTAATTAATGTCGTGGTGGCCGACCAGGAGACTGAGGTCTCGGATCTGGTCAGGATTCATACCGGCACCGCGAGCGCCCAAGGGGAGAGGACCCGTGGCGCAAGTACCCTGTCTGCGGTAGTTACGGAAGAGATTGACCTGATTAAAATTGATGTCGATGGCTTCGATGGGCGGGTGTTGCTTGGCGCAGAAGACTTACTGAAACGCTGCCGTCCGTTGGTGATTTTTGAGTGGCATCCCAGCCTCTGTCGCCAAACTGGGAACAACTGGACCGATCATTTTGATGTCCTCGCGCGTTGTGGCTACTCCCGGTGCCTGTGGTTCACAAAATTTGGTCACTTCAGCCACTTCAGTTTCGGCCACTGCCGCGAGGAGATCGATACCCTCGCCGAGTACTGTATGAGTGACGTAGTGAAGGACTGGCATTACGACGTGATCGCCTTACACGATGACAGCGATCTTTCTCTGCTGCTGCTTTCGCAACTGGGGTTTGCGAAGGCCAGGCCGTCCCGGTACTGATGATGTCACATTTGATTCATAGGGTTACGGAGCGATTGGAATATCTGTTCCTGCGAATCTGGTGTCTGAAGATGCTTTGCAAGATGAGACGAGAAGGAAGAAGGGTGATCGTCATAACCTTGCTTGAACATCTCGGTGATATCGTGGCGTGCGAACCAGTGGCCAGGTATGTGAGGAGCCAAGAACCTAACTCCTTCCTGATATGGTTTGTATCACCGACCTACCGGGAGATTGTCGAAACCTACGCCTCGTTGGACAGGGTCAGGACGATCAACTGTATTACTTCTTGGTCCAGACTTCGCAGATCAGTCCGATTCGACCGGGTTGTTGATCTCCATATCGATGGGCGTGTCTGTCCCACCTGCCGGATCCCTCACGGCAATTTTGATGGCGACCGCTCCATTAACCTGAGCAACTACTTTTATTATGGGTCGCTATTAGGTAGCTTTTGCAAAGCTGCCGGCCTTCCGGCGCTGGACGACCAGCCAGTTTTGCACCTTCCAAAGCGAGTCAAGGGCTGTGTCGCTTCTCTGCGCCTTGCCGAGCAGTATCTAGTAATACATTGTAATTCAAATGAACTATGCAAGGACTGGAGCTCACAGAAGTGGAACAAATTATTAGACCGCCTCGCCTTGGACGACATCAAGGTAATTGAGGTAGGCTTACAGTCCGATCTTGGTCGTAGTCAGTCTGAACACTACATTGACCTCTGCGGGAAGCTCTCTCTTCTGGAGACGGCAGAGGTGATTCGGGGATCCAAGCTCTTTGTCGGGATCGACAGTGGTCCTGCGCATATTGCTAATGCCGTTGGGACGTATGGAATAATTCTTCTTGGTCAATACAGGGCCTTCAATTGTTACCAACCTTACAGTGGAGCGTTTGCAGATGGCAGCATGGCCTCTGTGATTTATAGTAAAAGTCACGTTCGGGATATTTCAGTGAACACAGTATACCAGGAGATAAGCCGTGTGCTTACTCTCTCTGCCACCTTATCGGCTGTGGCTTCTAACAACAAAAGCAGGGCTAATGCATAGATTGCATTCTATTTTCACAGCATCACCCCGTGCTCGAAAATGATCTCTGTGGGGAAAGGGAAAATCATGATTACTCCCGACCACAATATTATCAAACCTATCGCTATCGTATTACCCCAGTTCCATCCCATTCGAGAAAACAATTTATGGTGGGGCGAAGGTTTCGCCGAATGGACTAATGTCGTTAAGGGGCGACCGCGTTTCCGGGGACATTACCAGCCTCATTTGCCGAAAGATCTTGGCTACTATGACTTGCGACTACCTGAAACACGCAAAGCGCAAGCTGCTCTCGCAACAAAATACGGCATCTATGGTTTTTGCTATTATCATTACTGGTTTAATGGTCGCCGTATTCTCGAAAGTCCTGTTGACGCAATGTTAGAATCAGGCGAGCCAGATTTCCCCTTCATGCTTTGCTGGGCAAATGAAAATTGGACGAGAAATTGGGATGGAAGTTATAATAAGGTTCTGTTGGAACAAAAGTATTCTAAGGAAGACTTTGTTAATCATGCACGCCATTTGATAAGATACTTTAAGGATGACCGCTACATAAAAATTGATGGTAGACCTGTTTTTGCAATCTATAAGGATGACATAGGAGAAGATATTGAGAAATATCTTCTCCTATTTCGCAATGAATTGCTTAAAAATTCTATCAACGTATTTTTGTGCAGATTCGAAAGAAATATCGGGACAAGTAGGGACTTAAATAGAGCTTTTCAAGTTTTTGATGCAGGTATCGAATTTCAGCCTCTTGCTAGGCAATTTTCTTATTTGATCAATTATAATAATAGATTAAGTAGACGCATTTACAAGACGTTAAAAAAGCACTTCTGCTTCTGTAAGAATATTGATGATGTATATGTATATTCACATTTGGTAGATAATGACCTTAAATATGATTTTCAGCAAGGATGGCCAATTTTTCCAGGAGTATGTCCTGGATGGGATAACTCTGCTCGTCGCAGAGATACTACAGCGATAATATTCGATAAATCAACTCCTGAAATCTTTAAACTATGGGTTCGTGAGAAAATTAGAATAACAGATTGGAATTTGCTTCCAGAAAGATTTCTTTTTGTAAACGCTTGGAATGAGTGGGCTGAGGGTAACCATCTTGAACCTTGCGAAAAGTGGGGTACACAGTATCTGGCTGCTCTTCAGGCGGGCATCAATGAAATGTGAGTCTATTATGCGACCTAAAGTATCTGTTGCATTAGCAACGTATAATGGTGAGAAGTATATTGAAGAGCAGCTTGAGAGTATTATTAAACAAACTAGGGCGCCTGATGAGTTAGTTATATGTGACGATTGCTCTAATGATGAAACAATAAATATAATAACTAAAAAAATTAAAAATGCGCATTTTGATGTTAAACTAGTTTCGAATGATAAAAATATTGGATATGTACAGAATTTTTCAAAAGCTCTTGAGATGTCCTCTGGTGATATCGTTTTCTTGTGCGATCAGGACGACGTATGGCTTAGTGACAAAATAGAATTTATTATAAATAAATTCAACACTCGACCTGATATTCAGTTGCTTATCCATGATGTTGATTATTGTAAAGAAGATTTAACACCAATAGGACAAACTAAATTACAAAGGATGGAATCTAACTTTGATATTGAGTCGGATTATGTTGTTGGGATGGCAACAGCAGTACGTAGATCATTTTTAGTACACTGTTTGCCCGTGCCGAGTGCTCCAGAGGTCACCCATGACAAATGGTTGCATGATTGTGCTCGAGTACTCGGTTGCAAGGGAATTGTTAGGGAAGTATTGGCTCTTTATCGACGCCACTCCTTGAACGTGACAGCACCATCTCGTCTCAATGTAGATTTTGTTACTACCAGGCACTATTTTGGTAATGAATCTCTAGCGTTTCTGAAATTGTTTAGAATGGAAACCGATTTGGGAAGTCCTGACATTTCACCTCTCGTTCAATGGTTGGATTCACGAAAAATGGTTCTGCTGGACAACGGGTTTTCTTCAGAAGATCGAATCAATACGTTTATTCAGTATGAGGAAAAGAGACTTCGTGCTAGGAATTCACGTCAAAGCATATTGAGGCTTGATCGCTGGAAACGATTATTTCCGATTTATGATTTGTACCGGTCTGGTGGCTATCATTATTACTGTGGTTGGAAAAGTGCATTGAAAGATCTCTTACGTACTTATGCTTAATGTTTAGATTTGCAATAAATTTAAGAGTTATGAGTGATTATTTATCACAAATAGGCTATTTCCCCTATTTCAATTTGAACAGCCTGCTTGGCTTGATTTCTTGGCTGGAAGAATCTGATGACTTTGATCGGTAGCGGGATGTCCCACCATAATCCTCTGGTTTCTGTCGTCATTCCGAGCAAGAATAGACCAGATCTCGTTATCGCTACGTTAGTGAGCGTTATTGATCAAACCTACGATAACATAGAGATAATTGTGGTTGACGATGGTTCCGATATGCCATTGGCTCCGCTTCTGAAAGACAGATTTAGCGATAGAGTGCTGTGTCTGAGGAATGACCAATCGCTTGGTGGGGCTGTTGCTCGCAATCGTGGAGCACAAAGTGCCCACGGTGATTATATCACGTTCCTGGATGATGACGATTTGTGGTTGCCGAAAAAGCTTGAGATGCAGGTTGATGCTTTTTCGAAACACGGCGTTGATATTGGAGTAGTTTACTGCGGTTTTGATTTTCTGTGCAAAGAAGAGATAGTGCCTCGCCAGAACAAGTTTCATAATGATTATGATCTGAGCATCGCTGTCTTGTCAGGATGCCCCTTCGGGTCGCCGACTCCTCTGATAAGAAAGCACTATTTCGATATGGTCGGAGGTTTCGACAGGGAATTGCCTTCCTGCCAGGATTGGGACCTCTGGATCCGACTGTCTAAGGTGCGTGGGTTCTACCCTGTCAAGGAGTCGTTGGCGCTGTATAGAGTACATGGGGATCAAATCTCTACGAACCTCCGGAAAAAAATCGACGGAAGAAAAATGGTTCTAGCCAAGCATTATGATGAGATCAAGAACTATCCTCGTGTGTTGTCGGCTCACTATAGCCGGATCGGATCGTTGTGTGTCCTTGCCGATGAACATGTCGAGGCACGAGATTTTTTTTCTAAAGCCCTGGCAAGTAATATGTTCGATGGTGGCAGTTTCGTTCATCTGGTATTGCAGTTTCTGTGCAGACCCTTGGAAAAATGGCTTATCGAACGCTTCAGCGTCAATACTATAGATGGCATCAAGGTGATACACTAGCTTGCCAAGGTTCAGCGTCGTCATACCCTGCTTCAACCAGGGGGAATACGTAAACGAGGCGATAGCGTCGGTATTGAATCAGTCGTGTGACGACTACGAGATTATCGTGGTGGATGACGGTTCCACCGACCAGGCAACGGTGACAGTGCTGGACAGACTCGATCACTCTGGCGTAAAGTTGGTCCGAACCTCAAATCAAGGTCTTGCTGCGGCGCGGAACAACGGCATAACTGCAGCATGCGCTGAATTTATTCTGCCGCTCGATGCTGATGATCGCATTGGTCCTGCCTACCTCGAAAGAGCAGGAGCGATTCTTGGCTCACATCCTGAAGTCGGGTTCGTCTATTGTCTGGCTGAGTTGTTTGACGGTGCGCGCGGAAAATTTTATCTGAACAACGCTTCCTTGGAGGATATGCTGTGGGACAGTCGAGTGTTCTGCAGTGCACTTTTCAGGAAGTCCGACTGGGCCGCTGTAGGCGGCTACAATAGTAATATGGTATATGGCTGGGAGGATTGGGACTTCTGGTTATCGTTGCTTGAACTGGGTAAGACGCCTTATATGATAGAAGAGGTGATGTTTTTTTATAGGGTAAAGCACAATTCAATGATACGTTCCATGACATTAGATAATAAGATAGCAATGCACCAACAGCTTTATAATAACCACCGTAGACTATACGGCAAAATAGATGATATTGACTTTGAGAAATATCATCGTCGTAGAGGAACTGTCAGGTATAAACTTATTGAGCATATTAAAAAGCTAATGTTCAATGCCAGATATTGGAATAAATAAATGATGACATCTGCTGTAAGATTTATTACGTATATCTCACGCACTACCTTTTACCATCTGCCGGAATGCATCAAATTGGCAATTATTAAATCAATAAATAATTGTTTGATGTTTGTCTATTCAAGAAAATGAATATTCTTTACGCAACATGCTTTCTGGATGTTAGCGGTGTTACCAGATTGAATTATGATATTCTGGCGAGACTTGCCGGGAAGAATAATATCTATGTCTGCGAAACAGCAAGTGATGGAAGGCTTACTTCAAAGCTGGAAAACCACTTCAGGGATAGCTTTGGTGAACCTTTCAAGTTGTTTCGATACCCTCTCCAAGACAGATATCGACGATTTTTAGAGTATTTGGATAGTAATGCCATAGATTTGGTTTTTAATACTCACTCTCTTTGGGTTTATGAGCATATTGCCAAGCTCAAGAAAGATCGTAGCAATCTTAAAGTCGTCGACTCTCTCCATGTGCTCGAACCGTATTGTTTCCGTGGGGGATACCCTGATATCAGTGCAAATAGATATGTACACCCTTTTATAGACAAGAGCATTGTTATATCCGAACACCTCTTGTCTTACATAAAGCGATCTTATTCAGTTGATCCTGGCAAATTCATCATTATTCGGAATGGGGTCGATACAACTCGTTTCAAGAAGGATTCTTCGCTTAAAGGAATTTTCAGAAACGAGCTCGGAGTTCCAGCTAATTTCCCTTTGATCGGCTACATTGGCCGCTTTTCTCGACAAAAAAGGCCCGATGTGTTTCTTGATGTAGCTAAGCATCTATTGGGGAAGCTCGGGGAGGTTTATTTCTATATGGCTGGAGACGGCGATCTTCTTGATAAATCCAAAAAACTTGCAGATAGCTTGGGAATTTCCAATCGAGTTAGTTTTGTTGCGCCGCGAGACAATATACATATCGTATTAAATTCAACGGACATGTTAGTACTAACTTCATCGTACG
>JADQBO010000269.1 GCA_016278585.1 Desulfosporosinus sp. | reverse complement strand
AAATCTAAGTGCCACCTATTATGTTGAATGGGTGATGGGGGTTGTACGTGAATATACTGCACCGTACCTGGTGACGGAGTATGATGGAGAACGTAACACCTTCTTTGCTCAAAACACATATCAAGAAGACTATATGGGAAGAGTTGGGTTTTTAACTGCGTCTGGAGCACCTGTAATGAGTTATACAGGAGATCGGTCAGAATTTATAGGGCGTAACGGTAGTCTGGAAGATCCTATGGGGTTAAAGCTAGTGTCTTTTTCGGAAACGGTTGGAGCAGGGCTTGATCCATGTTCTGCTCTGCAGCTTGCAATTCCGATAGCCGCTGGGGAGAGCAAGACGATTATCTTCTTATTAGGGGAAACGGAACATCGCCAAGCAGCAGAGCAAATCATTGCAGTTTATAAACAACCGGAAAAGATTAAGGATGCCTTTGACGAAGTACAACGATATTGGGATAAGTTATTGGGAACTATTCAGGTTCAAACCCCCGATTTGTCCATGAATTTACTCTTAAACCGTTGGTTACTTTATCAAACCGTTGTCTGCCGATTATGGGCACGTTCAGCGTTTTATCAGTCAGGGGGAGCTTATGGCTTTAGGGATCAACTTCAAGATGTGATGGCCCTTGTTTATACGGACCCCAAGGTGACTCGTGAACAAATCCTGATTCATTGCAGGCATCAGTTCATTGAAGGAGATGTACAACATTGGTGGCACGTTGAAAAGGGTAAAGGAATTCGGACCAAATTCTCAGATGATTTGTTATGGTTACCGTTTGTGACAGCTCATTATATTGAGCGTACAGGGGACATCGGTGTTTTGGATGAAATGACGGCTTTTTTGGAGGATGAACCACTAGGAAAGGATGAAGATGAACGATACTCGATTCCAAGAATTTCTGATGAACAGGGAACTGTGTATGAGCATTGTCTTCGTGCTATTGAAAGAGGTCTGCGTTTTGGGGAACACGGGTTACCCCTAATTGGTTCCGGAGATTGGAATGACGGTTTCAGCCGAATTGGACACCAGGGTAAGGGTGAAAGTGTATGGCTTGGATGGTTTTTATACCTGAATTTAATTCGCTTTGCAGACCTATGTGATGTACAACAAGATCATGAGCGAGGAGCTCGATATCGTAGTCTTGCGGAAGAACTTCTAAAAAACATCGAGTTAAATGGTTGGGATGGAGGATGGTACCGACGGGCCTATTTTGATGATGGAACACCGCTAGGATCTTCGCAAAATTCGGAATGTCAAATTGATGCCTTAGCCCAGTCTTGGTCAGTTCTTTCTGAGGCGGCCAGACCCACTCGAGCTAAGGATGCTATGTTGGCCCTAGAACACTATTTGTGGCGTAAAGATGATGGGTTACTACTTTTGTTAACCCCGCCCTTTGATAAAATGTTACCCGACCCTGGCTATATAAAAGGGTATGTTCCTGGTGTCCGTGAAAACGGGGGACAGTATACACACGGAGCAGCTTGGGCTATTTTAGCATACTCTACTTTAGGAGAAGGGGATAAAGCGGCAGAACTCTTTCAAATGTTAAGTCCTATTCACCATGCTCGTACGGCTCATGAAGTGAATCGCTATAAAGTAGAGCCTTATGTTATGGCTGCTGATGTCTATGCGACTCATTCCCATGTAGGCCGAGGAGGGTGGACATGGTATACTGGAGCAGCAGGGTGGATGTATCAGGCGGGGCTAGAGGGGATTTTAGGTTTTAGGCGACAAGGGGATAAATTAGTCTTAAAGCCGTGTATTCCAAGTCGCTGGCCCGGGTATCGCTTAACTTACCAGTATCAAACGACACAATATGAGATTTTTGTAGAGAATCCCAATGGGAGGATGACTGGGTGTACGAAAATCTTATTGGACGGAGAAACGTTGCTCGAACCTGTCATTTCCCTAAAGGATGACGGTCAGGTCCATAGGGTCAGCTTAACGCTTTAACACTGATTGATCTAGCGAGTTTGATTACTAAAGGAATTCACCTCTGCGACTTTAAAGAGGAGGATAACTAGGATGGATTTTTATCGCGCTTTATCTGAACATTATGATGAAATATTTCCGTTAAAGGAACCACAGAAATCATGTTTGCTGGGTTATCTAAAACAGGAAAATCTGACATCTATACTGGATATTGGATGTGGTACAGGAACATTTGCCTTAGAAGTAAGTCGAACGGATGTTCGCGTACTTGGTGTGGATTTAAGTGATGAGATGATTGAGATTTCTAAGAGAAAGGCACAACAAAAAGGAAGTAGTGCTAGGTTTGCTATAGCAGATATGCGGGACCTAAGTAATATTCAAGAAGAATTCAGCGGGGTATTTTGTTTAGGAAATACATTAGCTCATGTGACGGGGGAAATTGAGTTAAAACAGGTACTAACTCAATTTGCGAAAAAGGGAGTTCACCTTTTATTGCAAACCGTAAACTATGATCGAATACTAGCCAAGCAAGTTAAAGAATTGCCCATTATCAAGACCTCAGACTTTACCTTTCATCGATTCTACACCTATCGAACGGATGGGAAAATCGACTTTTCGATGAAAATCGAGTTTCCAGACACCAAGCAGGTGATATCTGGAGTTAACATTCTGTTTCCTGTCACATACACTCTCTTAAAAAGAGCCTTGCTGGAAACTGGTTGGGAAGTATCCGATCTGTGGGGAAATTATAACAAAGACCCTTGGACGGAGGACTCTCCGGCAACTATTATAACGGCGAAACGTATACTTAGATAAGCTGTCTTATGTAAAGAAAGGAAGCCTGAAGGTGTTTATGTCCTTAGGCTTCCTTTCATGTCTCTAAACTCATGCTCTTTCGTTTTCTTCGAAAAAAACATTCATTTTTGAAATAATTTGGTGTATCATGCAATTCCGTTAAGCCGATCGTAAATGACTTTACGTGCTCCAACTGTTAGAATTACAATTAGATTTTCTGGTGCAAAGATCGTATAAACAACTCGGCACTCCTTAGTTCCACAACGGAAAGAAACTCGATAAGTCTCATAATAAGGTCCACGTAGTCGCTTAAAGGCAAATGGATTTTGTTCTAAGCTTTCGAATACTGCTGGAATTTCTCTAAGCTCTTCTTTGCGTAGGACAGCTAGATCATGGATACCACGGGTCGTAATCATAACGTCGTAGTTTCCGTTAGGGACCTTTTGAATACCCGCTGCTGTTAATGCTTGCGCTTCCCAACACTTAATCGCTTGACCGTTTTTATGTGCCCGATAGCCTTCTTCAGATAAGCGGTCGAGTATGGTACTTAGTTTCAATTTGCGTTCAAGGAGTTTATTTTTAAGACAATCACCACTACACCCCTTAGCAAGCAAATCATTTACAATTAGGTCTTCAAAGAAATCTGAAAGTGGTCGGACAGATCGCTCGGCGGTTCGTACAAAAACTTTACCTTCTGAGTCAACGCATAAATCAAGAGTATCTTCTTCTACAAGTCCAAAGAGCTCTCGTAACTCTATAGGTAATATGATTTCTCCTTTTGCACCAACCTCTACCCGATAATTTTCCATAGATACGCCTCCTTTATTAGTTTGTCAAATAGGGTTAAGGCCGGAAGTGATTGTTCTATAATATATAGTTTCAACAATATTTTGAATATTCCTTCTATTTAATTATATGCCCCAGACTTTATTTTGAGATATAAAGACTTCATTAATTTTGTGTATATTTTGCCTTACGATTTAACATTTTGATAAAAAAAGTTTATAATAGTGTTTTAAATCAGAGTGCAATAACCTTTGAGGGATAAAGAGTAATAATTCACATTTAGTTAGGAGGGACAACTTGGCAAAAAAAAATTTCTATACTGTGAAAATAGGGCATAAAGTTGGTATTTTTAATAATTGGCCGGAATGTCAAGCATCAGTCAAAGGTTATAAAGGTGCTCTTTTTAAAGGATTCGAAACTAAAGCTGAAGCACTTGACTGGCTAAATAATGACAACTCCACAGACCCTAAGGATAGCTGTGGAGATACACTTACATCATCGACATCATCGACATCATCGATAGGTACTGTCGATTTTGAAGTCTATACTGATGGAAGTTATAAAAATGGCAAGTATTCGTATGGTTATGCCTTTATTAAGGATGGCAAGGTTGTTCATGAGGGTCAAGGGGTTGGGGAAGATCTCGAAGCTGCAAATATGAGAAATGTTGCGGGTGAAATTGCTGCCGTACGCTATGCGGTCGAAAAAGCTAAATCATTGAATGCGCGTATTCGAATCTATCACGACTATTCTGGAATTTCCCTATGGGTTACCGGAGACTGGCAAGCAAAAAATAAGTTTACACAAGCTTATGTTGCGTTTATGCGCTCCCATCATGGACTTTACGAATTTAAAAAGGTTGCCGGCCATAGCGGAGATCGGTTTAACGATTACGTAGACCGGCTAGCCAAAGAAGCTTTGGGAATAAGCACTAAGTAACTAAATAAAGAGTTGCATGTCTGATTCAAGGGCATCCGATAAGTAGTCTTTTGCTGTGATAATTTCAACTTCCGGGAGTAGCTCGTCTTCTTTAAAACCCATAACCTCAACAGAAAGTTTACATCCGTAGAACTTAACCCCTTTTTTTCGGGCTCCGTTTAAAAAGTCCGTTAGAGAAGGGGCTTTGTCGTCTTCCATCATTTCTAGAAGCATTTGTTTTCCCAGTCCAACCATGTTCATCCGTGAGAGGGGCAACTCTTCAGGCCCCTTCGGAGTAACCATCCCAAACATTTTTTCATAAATAGTTTTATCGTCGGAGGTTGCTTTTTCTGGGTCACGTACAAGACAAAGGCCCCAAAAAGCGAAGAACATAGTTACATCTACTTCTAACTCTCGGGCAGAATTAGCAAGTATAAGGGCTGCCAAAGCTTTATCATAATCACCGCTAAACATAAGTAGGTTCATTTTCTTGTTCAATGTTTGCACCCCTTTACGACCATTATATAAAACCTATTATAAGTAGAAATAGGTATTTATATAACGTTCATTACATGTAAGATGTTGGATGCATAGTGATTCTTTCGAGTACTTGAGTCAAAATATCAATTTCACTAAAATCGTTGTATAATCCGAAACTGAGACGAACCACACCTGGGCGGGGAGCGTCTCTACGCTTTCTAAAGTAATCCATTTGTCTCGGAGAGATTGATAAGAGACTTTGAATATATGGTTGGGTACAAAAACAACCAGTTCTGACCGCTATTCCAGCCTGATTTGATAGAATAGTGGCAACTTGTTCATGGGCAATCCCTTTAATATTAAAAGGGATTACTCCAATTCGAGGTTCACCTGGAGCTGTATGAGAATAAAGAGTTAGGCCCGGGATCGATTTTAGTTTTGATGTAGCATAGTTGGTAAGCTGATTTTCATAGTGATCAATACTCTTCATGCCTAATGTGGTTAAAGTTTTAATCGCAGCTACTAGAGCTACTACTCCCATTACGTTAGGGGTGCCCGCTTCTTCATTATGTGGAGGTTTCTCCCACACTACCCAATCATGTGTTACGGTTTCTGCTGTTCCTCCTCCAACAAACTCTGAGATACCTTTCTGGAAGGTTTCTTGCGGACCGATGAGCACTCCAATTCCAAAAGGAGCGTACATCTTGTGGGCAGAGAACGTTAGATAATCGATACGGTGAAGGGGATTCTTTGGGTTCATATTGACTGAGTTATGAGGGACTAATTGTGCACCATCAACTAGTATTTTTGCTTGGTAGCGATGGGCCAATTCAGCTATTTTATGTATCGGGTTTACATATCCTGTAACATTTGAGGCCCCTGTAACTGTCACGAGTTTTACATTACCTTTGTGTTTGATTAATCTATTCTCTAAATCTTCAAGGCTTAATTTTCCAGAGGAATCAGTCTGAACATAATCAACTTTATATTTGTTTCTCCACGGGAGATCATTAGAATGGTGCTCCATCCAGGTTGACAAGATCACACTCCTCTTGTTTCCGTCCCACAAACGATAGGATAATTTGTTAATAGCTTCTGTCGTATTCTTAACATAAATAACGGTATCTTGTGAAGGGTCGGCATTTACAAATTTAAGAATAATTGATCTTGCTTCTTCAAAGAGTTTAGAAGAAAGCTGTGATTTATAACCTGTGCCACGATGAATGGAAGAATACATGGTAGCAAAATGATTAATTTCCTCCATAACTGAAACAAATGGTGGGGTTGAAGCAGCGTTATCAAAATTTATGGCGGTTGTGTATTGACCGTTATGGAGAGGGATTTTTGTATCAGCACCGATAATTAGATGCCGATAATTTGATCGTGACAACTTAAAACTTAAATTCATATTATCACCTCTTTCTGGCAGATATCTCAGGCTTTATTCCTGTTAGCATGATATTTATCTATGGAGAAAAAGGTGACAAAAGTTTTGCAGGCATTGGGTGGAACGTGGTGGGTAAGAATTATTAGTTTTCCTTGAGGACTTTCAGGTCATTTTTTCTTAATATTATTTATTGACTAAATTAGTTTTATAATGCTTACTTATTATAAAGTATCTGAATATTAATTAATCATTAAGTTCCAATCACTTTGTAATAGAGGGAAAGGAGATTAGAAAAGTGCCGTCTATAAATATTCAGGGTAAGAGCATATATTATCACCTAACTAAAGAGTTTCAGGCAGATCTAACGACACTTTTATTTGTTCACGGTGCTGGCGGTACTGGTAAGAATTGGATTTACCAGTTGGAAGGTATCGAGGGCTACAATTTAATGGCCCTTGATCTTCCTGGGCATGGTCGTTCGGAAGGTACAGCCACAGGTAGCATCATTGCTTATCGAGAATTTGTTTGGAGTTTTATACAAGCTTTTAAGTTAGGGCCACTTGTCATTGTTGGGCATTCCATGGGTGGGGCAATAGCCTTAGAGTTAGCGTTAGCTTATCCGAAGGCTCTGAAAGGATTAATCATTGTGGATAGCGGGGCGAGGTTACGAGTTAACCCTTTGTTGCTAGAAACCTTATCTAGGGGTAAACACCCTCAAGGGAATGTAAAATTCAGCTATTCATTCAATGTTTCTTCTGACATCTTAGAAAAGGCTGCCGAAGAAATGAAAGGTGTTCCAACTGAAGTTTACCTAGCAGATTTTACAGCTTGTAATGAATTTAACCTTATGGACCGTGTCCGGAATATCCTCCTTCCTGCTTTAATTATCTGTGGACAAGAGGATCAGATGACTCCTGTAAAATACTCGAAATACCTTCACAATGAATTAGCTCATTCAACGATTGCACTTATTAGTGATGCAGGGCATATGGCTATGCTAGAACAACCAGATCAGGTCAATAGAGCCATAAATAATTTTTTAATTAAAACTATAGATAAGTAATATAAGTCAAAATAGGCATCTTAGAGAGAAACTCTAACTTGTTCTATTTTGTATACCATTAATAGGAAGTGGTAGGTTTCAAGTGATAAAAGTGAGCGAGGGTTATCAATGGTAAAAACAATAAGTGCCTATATAAATGTAGCCCTAGTAGATTATGATGATTCAACAAAGGACCATGTGGTAGAACTAATGAAGGAATCATTAAGAGAACAGACCAGCGAAACTATTCTCGAAAATACATGGAATATAGAAGAGAAAAAACGCAAACTGTTTAAGAATGAAGAAGGAGTATGGGTAACCAACCCTTCTGCTAGTCTGTTTTCAGAGGACTTGAATGCAAGGGAGATACTAGAAGTCATGACTATAGAGATCACTGTGGATGTGGTAAACACTATTTAAGAAGGATTATTCCAATAAATATCATTAGCGTTGCATAAATCATCTGACAAAAAGTCAAATATCAAATGGCA
>JADQBO010000361.1 GCA_016278585.1 Desulfosporosinus sp. | reverse complement strand
TCCCGGGCATCTTCAACGCTCTGGGTATAATAAAAGGCGGTCCGGTATAATCCCGTCTGATAGCGCTCCACAATATCGTCATATCGCTCGCTATTCCCTTCTAGGATAGTTTGGATTAATGCTTTATCCCTTTTAAGGCTGTTTTGAATTTGGTCATCATGCAAATACCGTTCACCGCCCTTACTATCCTTTAGACGAAGCTGGCGAGGGTTATACTTCAATGAAAGTAATAAAAATATTAGATCGTAAAAAAGAAGAACCTCCCGATTCTTGGCTGGGGAGGTTGCCTAGAGGTTAGTAAATATTTTTTTAGTTAAATAGTTTTTTTAATTATAGCATTCACAAATCATAGAATTATATAATTTGGTTATAGTTTAACCTTGCGTTGAAAGTACAAAAATACGGGGAGGGGAATGACAATCCAACCGAAACTTTTAATTAAGCTATTAAGGGCTCGTTGTCGTGTTAACGATTTCTCATCGCTTACTATCCGATCATATTGAGCCTTTAGTTCGGCATCACTAAGAGTTGGAGTTTGATTTACAGCCGGCGGTGTAGCATACTCTCCTTTGTATTGAGGCTGCAGCTTATATTGTTCAAAACTCTGATAATAGCCAGGTGGAGCAGCAATGTCTGCCACGGCCATAAAAGCAGCTACCGTTCCGCCAATCGTCATCATTAAGGTGGCGAATAGTATCAAGTAAACGTAGACAGTTTTAATCATTTCATTACCTCTTTCCAAAGATTCCTCGCTGCCTTTTTTGACTCCTATGACACTTGCAATGACTAAAACGACTAGAACTAATGGTACAATACCGATAAGTATGCTCATTGTTATATTGACCACCTCATTTCAACGTAATTCTGTAGCGTTAAATTTACGCATTTTGTAGGATTCTCTTTCATTATAAGCTAGATAAGCTCCATTGTCATTGTAGAATGACTAATAATAATAAACGTGAGGTAAACTCGGAGTGGATAAGATCATGAAACCACCCCTCTAATCGCCCGTTTATTACGGATATTGGCTTGGTTGACCGAAAAACTAAGTGGGAGTATAATTACTTACTTGAAACATAGTTTGAAATTTAAGACTATTACTTTTCGGGTATGTATCAAACAATGTTACTCTATGGATCGTGCTCAATGGATAGGGGGATAACATAGTGCGCAAACAATTTGTGGTTATTGGTTTAGGACGATTCGGAACCAGTGTGGCTAAAACCCTCACTTCATTAGGCCATGAAGTCCTTGCCTTAGATAAAGACGAGCATGCCGTTCATGATATCATGAATGACGTGACCCAAGCAGTACAGGCCGATGCACGTGAGGAGGAGACGCTCCGGGCATTAGGGGTGCGGAATTTAGATGTAGCAGTAGTAGCAATCGGGGATGACCTTGAAGCCAATATACTGATCACTCTTATGCTCAAAGAATTGGGAATACCCAATGTAGTCGCAAAGGCCCGATCGGTCCAACACGGCAAGGTCTTGGAAAAGATTGGGGCGGATAAGATTGTTTATCCGGAACAAGATATGGGGATTCGCTTGGCTAATAACTTAATTAAAACTAGTGTCATGGATTTTATAGAATTGTCTTTAGATTATAGCATTTATGAACTAATTGCTCCGGCAGCGTTTGTTAATAAAACAATCGGGAAACTGAATTTGCGGGCTTTATATAAAATTAATGTCTTGGCAATTAAAAAGAGTATCGAAAAGATCATTATTTCACCCGGTCCTAATGAGCTCATCGAGGAAAAGGATATTCTGGTGATTGTCAGTGATAAAAAGGCACTTTCAAAATTACCCGACTAAGAGTATGATCTATATTTTTCCTGAATCGTTAGTTAAATCAATAATGATGCAATTCCAAATAAAAGGGTCGTTATTCCCGCGGCAATTAGCGAGGGCTTTAACTTAGAGCGAGCATAATCCATTACAGGTAGATCAAGGATTGCACAGAGAGTTACGGTATTGTCACTCAAGGGAGAGGCGAAAGCTCCAAATGTACCACTAGCAAATACGGCCCCGATGACGAGTATAATGCTAGACCCAGCCTGATGGGCGAGGGTTACTGCTAGAGGCATTAACAAACCCCAAGTTCCCCATGACGAACCAATAAAATAAGAGAGCATACTTCCTAAGATAAAAACAAAAGGCGCAATAAAGGCTGGCGGGATCCAGCCAATCAAATTGGACGTAATATAAGTAGAAAAGCCTAAATCCTCTGAGACTGCAGATAAGGCCCAGACCAAGATTAGCATAAGGATGACGGAGACTAACTCATTGCCCCCCTCAATAAAACTAGTGACTAATTTGGCAATGCTGAAACGTTGCCCAAGGAAAAAAATTAAGGATAATAGCAAGGTAATAAATAGTGCTTCAAGCATAACTCCAAGGGCATCTGCTTTAATAAAGGTATCAAAAAAGCTTTCTGCTTGGGCATGTCCATCCCACCAACTTAAAAAGAGAGTCATAACTAAAACAACACTAAGGGGCAATAAAAGATTCAGAGGTTTACTGGGGAGTTCCTTTTCAAAGGCTTGAAGGCACTTTTTTAATTCTTCTTCTTCCCGCTGGGCATTAGAGTCTTCCACCATATCTCCATTTAGATCATTGCGCATTTCTCTAAAGAAACTATAGTAAATTCCTATCCCTATTATGACAAGAGAGAAAAAGTTCAGCGGTATACTTCTAATATAAGCACTATAGGGGGACTCATATAAACCAACTTGTTGCAAGGCAGTTCCGATCAAGGATACCATATAACCCACAAAGGCAGTTGCTACAGGGACAAGGACTACGACTGGATTTGAAGTGACTTCAATCATGAAACCAATCTTCTGAGTGGAGATGGGTAATCTCCTCTTTAATAGTTTCATAATCGGGGCAACAGTTACTATTCGGAAATTCGGGTTATTGAAGGTCCCAATGGTTGAAAGCCAAATTAACAGCATAGCGGAACGCTTTGTTTTCACTTTGCGTCCGATAAGGTCGACAAAGCCTTTAATTCCCCCAGTCGTCTTAGTTAAGCTAATGAGTCCAGCGAATACATAGAGAAAGATAATAATACGTATATTATTGAGTTTCACTAGGTTGTTTATCAGATAGGAAATAAGGGTTTTAATCCCTCCAAAGAGGTCTGGCTGAATAAGGTAACTTCCCAAGAGCAAACCTACAAATAATCCAGGTTGTACCTGTTTAGATAGAATAGCTATTGGAATAACTACAAGAAAAGGTAAAAGTGAAATCCAAGATTCTCCCATGCATACTCCTACTTTCTGAGTATTTCATCGTTATATATCATTTCCAAATTGGCAATGATATATTTGGGTTATTACTGTATGATCGGTATTCCTCTTTTGTACCAGATTAATTTTCCATATTTAAGAAGGAATTTGACTAGTTTCTTCGAATTATATAGGTATTAATGTCATTACAATTAAAATTTAAATGAAGATAAGGAGATTTTAGTTTGGAAAGACCACAGAGCAATCCTAGTCGTATGGTTGTTATTGAGAACAAAACTAGTGGAGAGCGTTTTTTAGTAGATCTCTTAAGGGGACAAACCTATGACAAGGAGCAATATACAAAAATTACTTATGAAGTTCCGCTTAAGAGAGAATTTTGGGATTTACCACGTTTAACCAAGTCAAAGTGAGAGATTGTCCTAGTTAATAATTAAGACACAGGCCGAATTAAATTCGCCTGTGTCTTAATTATTAGGCAAAGTTTATGAGCTTAAGACAGATAAAGTCTTTATCAGGAGAGTTTTCACAGAAAACTTAGGTCAAAACTACAAATTAGATTTAATATGCAATAGTAAGAATTTTTATAATATTTGGGATTTATCTTTACTTCAACCCTTTTGACCCGTATAATGTTTACAAAAGATACAAAAAAATGAGGGATAAACATGAGTGTCGGAGCCCATGCTGTCACAACTAGTATTATTCCACAATGGAATCGTGAACTTTTATTTGAAATCTTGGATAACATCCATGATGTGGTACTGGTTATCGATTCGGATACGACCATTGTTTATGCAAATGAGGCCTATGCAAGAATTTTAGGAGTACCGGTAGCCAAAGTTCTAGGACGTAGGTTGGACGTTATCGAACCTGATTCACCGACAATTAGAATGCTCAAAAAAGGCAAACCTAGTCGAGGCCGGGATTATGTGGAATCTCTAAATATTAATGTAGTAGGTAGTTCTTTTCCACTCTATAATGGAAAAAACATCATCGGTGCCGTTTCAATCTTTAAAAATATTACAGAAGTTGTAGAACTAAATCGCGAGTTGCAGCAGACTAAGGGTGTAGCTGACTATTTGAAAGAGCAGTTAGAGCAATGGGAGCATCTCCCAAAGTCGTTCAAGGAATATGTAGGACAGAATAGTCGTTTGAAGGAAACCTTAGTATTAGCAGCCAAAGTTGCGCGAACTGAGAGTACAGTGTTGATTCTTGGGGAAAGTGGTGTTGGCAAAGAAGTTCTAGCTAGGGCTGTTCATAATTCAAGTAGACGTAAAGATAAGCCAATAATTAAGGTAAATTGTGCCGCTATACCAGAGGATTTGATAGAGAGCGAACTTTTTGGTTATGAAGAGGGAGCTTTTACAGGGGCTAAAAAGGGAGGCAAACTTGGTAAGTTTGAGTTGGCACATGGCGGAACCATCTTCTTGGATGAAATAGGGGACATGAGTCATACTATGCAGGCTAAATTGTTACGTGTGTTACAAGAGAAAGAGTTTGAACGTGTGGGTGGTACTAAGACGGTCAAAGTTAATATACGCGTTATTGCAGCTACTAATCGAGATTTAGAAAGTATGATCGAAAAAGGGTCCTTTCGGCGTGATCTCTACTACCGATTAAATATTGTTCCGCTTAAGCTTACCCCACTACGCGAACGTAAAGATGACATCTTGGAGCTGGCCAAAACATTTTTACATCAATTCTCTCAAGAGTCTGGCCATGAGCTGATTTTGTCTCCCCAAGTTGTTAGGTTTCTTGAAGCGTACGATTGGCCTGGTAATATTAGGGAACTGCAAAACGTGTTAGAACATGCAAGTATTGTATGTAGTGGAACGTCCATTGAAATTCATCATTTGCCCGCACACATAATTTCTACTGAGAACGGTGATTCAGGAATTAAGGATAAGCCCTATGATGTTAAAGAGATTGTCGGCAGAATGGAAAAAGAACTAATTCTTTCGGCTTTAGCCACATACAACAATAATCGTTCTAAAGCGATGAAGGCATTAGGGATATCTAGACGGGCTTTTTATGACAAGTTGCGTAAATACGGTATCGAAGATTAAGGCTCTGGTCCTGTATTTTTGTCTTACGGAAATACAATGACTTCTAGAAGAAAATAGGATAATTATTAAGAGGGTGAGTCTTTGATGACATGCCCTCTTATAGTTTGATTATAGTTCTTTTGTTTTAAGGTTTAGTATTACCTATTTTGACACTTGAATCCTTTGTAAGAAAAATCAACATAGATTTAGGTAGAATCTGGCACAAGTATTGCAACTATTTGGATAAGTGTAATTATTATGAATATTTTAAAAAAAGAAATGAGGTGTTAAGGCCAACGAATAAATGCTAATCAGAAATAAATCCCAACGAGCTGCTCATATACAAAGTAAACAAAGGGCTGTACACGATGTATACAAACAATACATTTAATAGCTTACCAAGAGGATAACACTGCTAATGATGTGCGCTATTTTAAAAGCATTTACCTAATAAGGGAGAAGTAAGCTTGGGTGGCACAATTTTTGCAACTAAAATGTAGTTAGAATATTCAAAGTATTCTAACTAAAATCTTGTGATTGATTCTTATCTAGTTTTAATTCGAAAGGGGGAAAGAGTTCTTTACATTTGAACTTGGAGTATATAAGGATTAGGCGAAAACAGCTATTTTTAAGAAGAATGAAAGAGGTGCAAGAAAATGAAACGGATAAAAAGTTTATGGCTAGTACTAACATTAATCGCACTCCTAATAATCGCTGGTTGTAATAAGCCTGCTACTAACACACCTGCCCCTGAAGCTGGCGCGGAAGTCAAAACGATGAACATAGGGTATACAGGCCCATTAAGTGGCGGTGCAGCTTTATTTGGTAAGGAAGTAACTGAGGGCTTGGATATGGCCGTTGATGAGATTAATGCTAAAGGACTTATGGTTAATGGTGAAAAGTACAAGATCAATCTGGTGAAGCTTGATGATCAATACATGCCCGATAAGGCTGCAACGAATGCGCGCAGACTAAAGTCAGAGTATAATGCCCCGGTTGTTTTTGTTCCCCACAGTGGAGGAGCCTTTGCTCTCCAACAATTTAATGAGACGGATGGATTTCTGATTATGGCTTATACAAGTGAGCCTAAAGTCGCCCAAGCAGGTAATAAATTAACCGTGCAGATGACCTCGCCATATAATCTTTATCAAGAGATTTACTCCAAACTGGTTATGGATAAATATGGCAAGAAATTAGCCCTCCTGCCAACGACAAGTCAATATGGAAAGGACTGGACCTCGGCAATGGTGCCTGCTTGGGAAAAACTAGGTGGAACTATCGTTGCTGACACTCCTGTGGATTATAACAAAGAAGCTGATTTTAATACCTATGTCAGTAAGGCCCTAGCAGCTAATCCGGATGTTTTATTTGTAGGTGGACCTTCGCAACCCACCGCACTGGTTGTTAAACAAGCCAGACAACTTGGTTTCAAAGGCGGGTTTGTGATTATGGACCAAGCCAAAGTAGAACAAATGGCAGCTATAGTACCAATGACGGATTTAGAAGGGTCTGTAGGTGTTACCCCGGTTTTTCAATACCCTAGCGAGGGGGCACTGCCTTTTGTGGAGCGGTTTAAAGCTAAATACAATGGCAAAATGCCAGCATGGGAAGCCAGTAAAAACTATGATCACATGATGCTGTTAGCCAGAGGGATTGAAAAAGCTGGAAATGTTTCCGACCCTGTAAAGATCTTTGAAGGAATGAAGGCTGTAACACCTATAAAGGACGCATCTGTCACAACTCCCATACCTGGAATCGCTGCCGGAGGAGGGTCAATGACGCCTGGAGTAGGCATAATGATAGAAAATGGGAAGTATGGTAAGCCATTTATTATTCCTAATCCTGCCGATACAACTGGATACAACGATGAAATGATGAAGAGACAAGAAACCCAAAACTAAAGACCAGAAGTTAAAGGCCTCAAATCCCTAGGCCACTTGAGGTAAGGGCCTCATATTAATAGATTATTTGTGTTTTGGTCACGGTAAGCTCAGAGGGCCGTCATGGCACTGAGGCTCATGACGGTCCTTCCTAGTTCTATCATTTCACTAGTAATAAGTTCATCATTATGGTGTCCTGGAGAGGATTGGAAAGGGGTGGCTCTATGGATTTATTAATACAGCAAATTGTCAACGGATTGACGTTAGGCAGCATTTATTGCCTAGTTGCGCTGGGACTCACTCTCATCTATGGCATCATGGAGGTGCCGAACTTCGCTCATGGACATTTATACATGGTAGGAGGGTACGTTACCTTTTTCATGATGACACTGTATGGGATCAACTATTGGGTGTCGGCCCTTATTTCAGGCATTGTCTTAGCCGTACTTGGTATTCTATTAGAGCGAATCGTATTTAATCCTATGCGTAACACTCCAAGTACCAATAAATTTATTGCGGCAGTAGGAGCCATGATGTTTATTGAAGCTGTGGCCCGAGTGCTTTGGGGATCGGACTTTCGTAGTATCCCGTCAATTTATGACAAAGTGGTCATAATTGGTGGAGTTCGTTTGACCGAACAACGCCTAATTATCATTGCGGGAGCGGTTATTCTAATGGTAGCCTTAT
>JADQBO010000292.1 GCA_016278585.1 Desulfosporosinus sp. | reverse complement strand
GGACAGCATCAAATGTGGGTAGCTCAGTATTATCCAGTCATAAACCCGCGTAATTATGCCACTAGTTGTGGACTTGGAGCAATGGGCTATGGACTACCTGCGGCAATCGGTGCGCAAATTGCTCGTCCGGATGATAGGGTATTATTGGTAACCGGTGATGGATCCTTACAGATGTCGATTCAAGAATTAGGAACAATTGCTCAGAATAAACTTCCAGTTAAAATTATCCTTCTAAATAACGGGGTCCTTGGTATGGTTCGCCAATGGCAAAAAATGTTTTATGATGAGCGGTATAGTTCTATACAACTTCAAGGTAACCCGGATTTTGTCAAGGTGGCAGAAGCCTATGGTATTCGTGGAATCCGTGTCAATTCTGTGGAGCAAGTTCGCAGTGCCTTTGAGGATGCTTTTAACCATCCCGGGCCGGTGCTGGTAGATATTACGATCTCAGAGCATGAAAATGTTTTGCCTCTTGTTCCACCTGGTAAAGTCATTACTGAAATGATAGTGAGGTGATTGATATATGTTGCATACACTTGCAGTCCTTGTCGAGAACAACCCTGGTGTTTTGATTCGGGTGGCGGGATTGTTCGCCCGTAGGGGTTACAACATTGATAGTCTTACCGTTTGTCAGACGGAAGATCCTGAACTTTCACGAATGACGATTGTCGTTAATGGAGATGATCAAATCATTGAGCAAGTGAGGAATCAACTTAGTAAACTAGTGGTTGTTCAATCCGTCTCAGACTTGACTAAAGAAAGCGTTGTAGAACGAGAGCTAGCATTAGTCCGCGTCCAAGTCAGCGCTGAAACAAGATCAGTTGTTCTCCAGACCGTGGATATTTTCCGAGGGCGGGTTGTGGATATGGGTAGAAGTAATATTACCATAGAGTTAACAGGTGATATTGAAAAAATAGATGCCTTTGTTCACGCAATTCAACCTTATGGATTACTCGAGTTGGTGCGAACTGGTAAAATCGCAATTTTGCGATCGGAATTATAGAGAAATTTTACCTAGTGTAGTAAAATATATACGGCCTATTTATAGAAAGGCTTATAGTTGAAAGGAAGTTATTGTAAAAATGGCAAAAATGTATTATGAAGTCGACGCAAATCTTGAGTTATTAAAGGGAAAAGTCATCGCGGTAATGGGTTATGGTAGTCAAGGGCATGCCCAAGCTCAAAACCTCAAGGATTCAGGTCTCAACGTTGTAATTGGTCTTCGTCCAGGCAGTGCTCGGATAGAACGTGCTCAAGCAGCAGGTTTCGAGGTTCTGACGGTAGAAGAAGCCGCAAAACGAGCTGATGTCATACAAATCCTACTTCCAGATGAGACACAAAGTAAAGTTTATAATTCAGAAATTAAGCAACATTTAACATCAGGAAAGGCGCTTGTCTTTTCTCATGGCTTTAATATTCACTTCGGACAAATTGTTCCTCCAAGCGATGTTGATGTTTTTATGGTGGCTCCGAAAAGCCCAGGTCATTTGGTACGCCGCACCTATACTGAGGGCGCAGGAGTACCAGCGTTGATTGCAGTTCATCAAGATGCTACCGGGAAAGCTAAGGAATTAGCCTTAGCCTATGCTAAGGGAATCGGATCCACTAAAGCGGGCGTTCTAGAAACAACCTTTGGTGAGGAAACGGAAACCGACTTATTTGGAGAACAGGCAGTTCTTTGCGGAGGGGCATCTGAATTGGTTAAAGCAGGTTTTGACACATTAGTCGAAGCAGGCTATCAACCGGAAATTGCTTACTTTGAATGCTTACACGAATTAAAGCTCATCGTTGACTTAATGTATGAAGGTGGCATGAGTTGGATGAGATATTCTGTGTCCGATACGGCTCAATATGGGGATATGACCATTGGTAAACGAATTGTTAACCAAGAAACCCGTAAAGAAATGAAACGCGTACTGGAAGAAATCCAAGACGGTCGGTTTGCTAAAGCCTGGTTACTGGAAAACCAAGCAAATCGTCCTACCTTTAATGCTATGACCCGTAACGAAGCCAATCATCCGATTGAAAAAGTCGGAGAGCAACTTAGAGGAATGATGAGCTGGTTAAAAAAACACGAGTAAAGGTGAGATTGAGCGCTATTTTTAAAGTACATATGGGAACCTGTTTATACAGGATTGATTGGCGTGGGTGGACTTGTCCCATATGTTGAAGGGAGAAATAAAATGCCTAACGTTCTAGTTTTACCTGGAGACGGTATCGGTTTGGAAATTACCCCTGAAGCGGTTAAAGTATTACAAGCTGTGCTAAAGAATCATTCAACCAGTCTTAACTTTGAGTATGGGTTGATTGGTGGAGCAGCCATTGATGAAGTTGGCAAGGCTTTGCCGGATGAAACATTAGCAGCAGCTAAGGCGGCGGACGCAATTTTAATGGGGTCTGTAGGAGGACCTAAGTGGGACACCCTTCCAGCTCCACAAAGACCAGAATTAGGAGGGTTACTGCCGATCCGTAAGGCCTTGGGACTTTTCGCTAATATTCGTCCAATTAAAATGCTCCCAATGTTGGTGGACTCTTCTACTCTTCGTACCGAAGTGGTTAAGAACGTTGATCTGGTCGTTCTACGTGAACTGACAGGTGGACTCTATTTCGGTGAGAAAGGGAGAGGAACAAACCCAAGAAGTGCGTTTGACACGTTAGTTTATACAGAACAAGAAATCCAACGCATTGTAGAACTTGGGTTTCAAACGGCGGCTAAGCGACGTGGGAAACTTTGTTCCGTTGACAAAGCAAATGTCTTAGAATCCTCTCGTTTTTGGAGAGAGATAACCCTTGAAGTCGCTAAAAGCTATCCAGACATCGAATTGACCCATATGTATGTGGATAATGCAGCGATGCAATTGGTTCGTTGGCCAGAGCAATTTGATGTTATTGTTACGGAGAATATGTTCGGAGACATCCTGACAGATTTGGCATCTATGCTAATGGGGTCGATCGGAATGATTTCCTCGGCAAGCTTAAATGGAAAAAAAGGACTCTATGAGCCAGCTCATGGATCGGCACCGGATATAGCTGGTAAGAATATTGCCAACCCCTTAGCCACCATTCTCTCTGGAGCCTTAATGTTGCGCTATTCCCTTGGGTTAGAGGATGAGGCTCAGAAGATCGAGCGAGCGGTTGAACGTGTCTTGGAAGAGGGTTACAGAACACCTGATCTGGCAAAACCGGGAGATAGGGTGCTAGGAACTCGAGAAATGGGAAATGCTGTCGTAGAGGCGCTAAAGTAAGTTCCATATGCTGTTAAATACAGAATTTGTTAATACCTAGAACTAGTTAAAGGTTTTAACTACTTGAAATTATTAGATCATTAAGGTAAAGTATAGCCAACTAGATAATGAATAAAGCATAAGATCGACCCAGTATGGTAGACGGTGTTGTTCAGAGAGAAAAACAAACGCTGAGAGTTTTTCCGCACACGGTATCAGAAACCCAGTCGTGATGCGCTGATGATGAATCGGACGGTTTCCACCGTTATATGGGATGTTGTTGGATTATTTCAGCGGCATAAAGTTGGCACTGGCAATAAAGGTGGTACCGCGGAAGGCTTCTTTCGTCCTTGATAAGGATGAAAGGGGCCTTTTTTTAGGTGTTTTTACAACCTTTAGGTGTAGAATTACCCCTAGTTGCTGGTCAACTAGGCTTGGATTGAGGGGAAGAAGAGCATTTAAATTGGTTTTTCACTGAAAGTAAGAAAAATTTAAGCGAAATTTTCCAAGTTTAAATAAAGCTGGGTGAGGCATGTTAATTTAAGCGTGCATGAGAATAGAAAGGTTAGGAAGGATTGTAGCGGAATGTCACAAAGTATTGGTTTTATTGGTGGGGGAAATATTGCAGAGGCTATGATTAGCGGTCTTAAGAAGTCAAATCGTGCCCTTGAGATTCGAGTTACTAATCTTTCCAATCAAGGTCGTCTCCAGGGTTTGGTTGATCGATATAATGTTATCGCGGCTCCATTGAAGGAGCTCGTAGAAGGGTCTCGTGTTTTGGTTATTGCGGTAAAGCCGAAGGATGTTCAAGCCGTGCTAAAAGCTTTAATGGATTTTTCGTTAACGGATAAGCTGGTTATAAGTGTGGCAGCGGGTGTTCCCTTAAAGGTCTTTTACAAATACCTACCAGGAGTTGCTGTAGTCCGTGCGATGCCTAATACTTCAACGGCAGTGCTTCATTCAATGACAGGATTGGTGCGGGGCGATAATGTCACCGAACATCAGGCGGAGATAGGGGAGAAGATTTTTTCAGCCACTGGAAGGATTATGTGGGTCCCTGAAGAAAATATCAATGCTTTAACAGCTATCAGTGGAAGCGGGCCAGCTTATTTCTATTTGTTTGCTGAGAGCTTAATAAAAGCAGGAGTAGAGTTAGGACTTAGTGAAGAGGAAGCTGAGATCTTAGTCCTTGAAACCTTGATTGGCTCGGGAAAAATGATTGCAGAAAGTGATAAGTCACCGGGAAGACTTCGTGAAGAAGTAACCTCTCCGAATGGAACGACTTATGCCGCAATAAATGTGTTTATGGACGAAAGATTAGCTGAAACTGTACTGAACGCAGCTAAGGCTTGTGCTCGGCGCGCGGAAGACTTGGAAGGGGAGTATTCAGAGTGACTCTAACAGAGGTTCGAAGGGTTGTCTTGAAAATAGGGAGCAGCAGTTTAAACCATCCACAAGGCGGGCTAGATAACCAAGCGATTGCAGAGATTGTCTTAGTCATCGCGGCCTTAAAACAAAAGGGTATTGAGTGCATTATTGTTACTTCGGGGGCAGTGGCTGCTGGCATGGGACAACTAAAATTACACGCTCGCCCTCGAGATTTAGCGGGTAAACAAGCTGTTGCGGCAGTGGGTCAAGGGGTTCTTATAGAGATGTATACTCGAAATCTTGAACGGCATGGTATCGTAGGGGCTCAAGTGTTATTATCCCGCATAGATTTAGCACAAGCATCGCACTATAGAAACGCCCAGAATACTCTTGAGAAATTATTGCGCTTACAAGTTGTACCGATCATTAATGAGAACGACACCGTAGCGGTAGATGAGCTCTGTTTTGGGGATAATGATACCCTATCAGCTTTGGTGGCAGGAGTTGTCGGGGCGAATTTATTGGTTGTTTTGACAGATGTAGATGGCTTGTATACGGCTAATCCGAAAAAAGATCAGTCTGCACAACTTATTAAAGAAGTGACAGAGGTCTCTGCGGTCGAGAGTATGGCGAGCGGAGCAGGAAGTCTATTAGGGACTGGTGGGATGGTTACTAAACTGAGAGCAGCAAAAATCGCTACACGTTTTGGTATAGGTATGTTACTTTTAAATTTTTCACGGCTCCGTGAACTCATAGATTTGCCTAATGTTCAGGGTCCCGAGGGAACGTATTTTCACCCAGTAAAACATCGTCTTGCTGGCCGGAAACGTTGGATTGCTTATGCAGGCTTATGCGAAGGCCGTATCCAGGTCGATGATGGAGCAGCCAAGGCACTTGTGTATGAGGGTAAGAGTCTACTGGCTAAAGGAATCATAGCTGTAGAGGGGGCTTGGGAACGTAAAGAAATCGTTCGAATTATTAACCCCCAGGGAGAGGAGATTGCCAGAGGAGTCGTTGAGCTGAGCAGGGATGAAGTTCAGGGTGTGAAGGGGCTACATTCGGAGAAACTACTTCAACTCATTCCAGATTTTGTCGGCGAAGAAGTGGTCCATCGAGATAATATGACACTTATGGTGGATGAATGATTGATAGAAGGAGGGAATTTAATGTTTCACCCGGAATTAATTGAAATTGGTCGTAAGGCAAAAAAAGCAGCTCGTCAGTTGGCGTTTGCTAGTACCGAGTCCAAAAATAATGCGTTGATTGCGATGTCAGAAGCCCTTATAAATAATGAGCAAGAAATTCTCAAAGCCAATGGCCTAGATGTTCAAGCAGCCGAAGAGAAAGGTCTTAAGAAAAGCCTTGTTAATCGTCTAAGGTTGACAGCCTCAAGCATTAGACAAATAAGTCAATCCCTTCAGGAAGTGGTTGCTTTACGAGATCCAGTAGGAGAAGGGGAAGTATGGACACGTCCAAATGGTTTACGTATCCAGCAGACACGTGTTCCTTTAGGGGTTGTGGCAATGATATATGAAGCACGACCCAATGTGACAGTTGATGCGGCTGCCTTATGTTTGAAATCAGGTAATGTGGTGATTCTGAGGGGTGGATCTGAAGCTTTAGAAAGCAATAAAGTCTTAACCAGAGTCATCGCGGAAGCCGCTGAAGAGAGTGGATTGCCGGGTGGATGTATTCAACTGATTAGGGAAACGAATCGGGAATGGGTGCAGCAACTGATGCGTTTAAATGACTATGTAGATGTCATAATCCCAAGAGGAGGAGCAGGGCTGATTCAAACCGTAGTGCAAAATGCTACTGTACCAGTGATCGAAACCGGAACCGGTATGTGTCATGCGTTTGTTGATCGAGATGCCGATTACCAAAAAGCCATTGCTATTGTTATTAATGCGAAGACTCAAAATCCAGGGGTTTGTAATGCCTTAGAAACTATGCTTGTAGATGAAGGAATTGCTAGAGATTTTCTTCCACTGATTGGAGAAGAGCTTAAGAAACATCATGTCGAGCTTAAAGGGTGCCCTAAAACGTGTGAAATTTTGACTTATGCCCTTCCTGCCACTGAGGAAGACTGGGTTTCTGAACATCTTGATCTTATTTTAAGTGTGAAAGTCGTGACAGACCTTGATGGGGCACTAGATCACATTTACCAGTACACCACCAAGCACTCTGAAACAATTATCACTGAGCATTATACAAAAGCCCAACGGTTTTTAAAGGAAATTGATGCAGCAGCTGTTTATGTGAATGCCTCTACACGTTTCACGGACGGGGGACGTTTCGGGTTTGGAGCAGAGATCGGAATTAGTACTCAAAAGTTGCATGCCCGTGGGCCAATGGGTCTGAGGGAGTTAACAACGATTAAGTATATGATTTTTGGGGATGGGCAAATTGTTAAATAATTCCACGAAACTAAGTAAACTAGTTACTATTATATTGAAACAGCCTCATTCTCTAATAGGGAATGGGGCTGTTCAATTATAAGAAATTACTCCTGGGGATTTACTTTAGTAATGTAAAAAAATACGGTATAATATTAATGATTAAATAGTTCAGATCTAAAATATTTAGGACTAAAGGAGTAGGGTATGGCAGATCGTCGAGAGTTACTGGAGTTGTTTTACAATATCTTAAGAAGAATGAGGAAAGAGTGGAATAGACAACTTAAACATGGAATTAACCCTTCTCAATATCTCATATTAAAAACTCTAAATAGTTCTGGTCCCCAAAAGGCTGCTGAACTGGCTGAGGCAATTCAAATGACGCCAGGTGCTATTACCGGGGCCTCGGATAAACTGGTTTCCGAAGGCTATGCTGAACGCAAAGGAGTCATGAGAGACCGGCGAGTCGTTTATTTGGAAATTACAGATAAAGGAGAGCAAATCCTGGAATCCATGATTGAGAATCACAAGAAAGCGACTGAGAAGTTTTTTGAAGGCTTATCGGATGAAGATATCAATCATCTCATTCGGATTTACCATCAGATTTCGAACAACCTCGATTAGCAAACTCCCTAAGATCAAACATAAAATTTTGTTAAACGTTATAGATAGACCTGCACAAATTCTCTGGAGTATTTCTATGTCTAGTTTACTTGTGCTAAATTATATTCCTCAAAGTCTTCCCAACTACGATAAATTCTATATGGCACGGTTTTAGATGGGTTTAAAAGCCCGACGAATCAAGAAGATTGTTTATGGGACACTTAAATAATGAGTTTTATTATTATATCGAGGAGAAAAATTACGGAGGAGAAGATTTAT
>JADQBO010000281.1 GCA_016278585.1 Desulfosporosinus sp. | reverse complement strand
CACTCCGCCCATCAAAATCGAAGAAGGAGTAGAAGTTCTTCAAGCGTGGGATGTCTTACTTGGCCGTAAAAAAACTGGGCAAAACGTGATTATCGTTGGTGGTGGAGCAGTCGGTGTGGATACTGCTTTACTTCTGGCTGAATCTGGCACTTTGGATAGCGAAACCTTGCGTTTCCTCATGGTGCAGCAAGCTGAAACAGACCAGGAACTCCATCGCTTGTTGACACAAGGAAGTAAAAAGATTACTCTTTTAGAGATGGCAAGAGGAATTGGTCGAGACATCGGCGCCAGTACCCGCTGGTCCATGTTAGCAGATTTAAAACGTTACAAAGTGAATTGTTTAGACAACCATAAAGTGCTCGAAATTCGCTCGGAGGGTGTTCTTGTGGAGAACGCTGTTGATAGTACCCAAAAGTTATCCCTACAGATTCAGTTGTTTTAGCGGTAGGTTCCTGTTCCCAAAATGAACTTTACAATGCCCTGCAAGATAAGATTGAGAATTTAAGCGTTATCGGAGATGCATCAAAACCGCGCAAAGTACTAGATGCAGTTCACGAAGCTTATGCTGAGGGGATTAAATAAAGCAACTTCGAAGAGGGGGAAAGAGTGTGGGCCATATAATTAACGCTAAAGAAGAGATATACCATGCACTTGCGGAACGTCTAAGTAAGAGTCCAGAAGGTGCACCGATCAATGAAGATCTTATGGCAATTCTTCATCGTCTGTATACCGAACGAGAAGCTTTAGTGGGTAGCCAATTCTCTCTAATTCCAATGTCCTTAGAAAAAATCTCATCCATTACCGGCATAGAGGAGAGCGAATTAAAAGCTATCTTAGATGGAATGTCTGACAAGGGTTTGGTTCTAGATATACCTCGCAAAAATTCCTTCTATTATATGTTGGCCCCTGTATTAGTGGGATTCTTTGAATATACTTTTATGAGAACAAGGGATCAAGTGAACATGAAAGAGTTGGCAGAGCTATTTGACACCTATTTTCACAGTCCTGGAGTCATGAAAGAAATTGCTGGACTGGATACGAAGATCATGCGAACCTTGATTTATGAGAGTGTTATGCCTTTAGCAGTAGAGACTGAAGTATTGGACTATGAGAAAGCAATGGAAATTATTCGGCAATCGGGTGGTGGTGCCATCACCATGTGCGCTTGTCGTCATGAAAGAGCCCATCTCGGTAAAGCCTGTGATGCACCAGTGGAAGTCTGCATGTCCCTTGGTGGAGCCGCGGAATGGATAGTTCGTAAGGGGTTAGGTAAACCAGCAACTGTCGAGGATCTACTTAAGGTGCTTGCTCAGACTCAAGAACTTGGTTTAGTTCACCTGTGTGATAATGTGATGAATAAACCGACTTACATTTGCAATTGTTGTGGTTGTTGCTGTAATGTTCTCCGTGGGATCAATGAACAACAGATCTTCGCAACTCACTCGAGTAATTTTGTTCCGTCCTTTGAACTGGAAAACTGTATCAGTTGCGGAATTTGTGCCGAAAAATGCCATATTCAGGCGATCTCTATGACAGATCAGGGAAATGGGGTTGAAGTACCTGTCTTGAAGAGTGAAATTTGTATAGGGTGTGGTGTGTGTTCTGCCGCCTGTCCCAGTGGTGCTTTGGCTATGTCTCGTCGAGACGTCTTATCTATTCCCCCAGAAAACGCTCGGGAAAAGTTTAAACGGATGGCTGTAGAAAAGGGTCGATAACTGAGAATCAATAAATACTACTGAATTTTTTAGGTACTGTTACAGTGAAACTTAAAGGATATTAAGACTAAAAGCCTGTTTCTGGTCTAACAAGAAATAGGCTTTTAGTTCTGGACTTATAAGAATAATAGTGTGATGTTAGTAACACCTTCTTAGCGAAATTAGAGTTATAATTAATGTAATAGAATTTGCTAGGAGTGATTATTAGATGCCGGTAGTGATAAAATCGAAGGAAATTGAAGAGACCTCCAATTCGGAAACATTCATACCCAAGAAACCCGCCTTGATCATTCGGTACATAACTAAAATGAAGGGTTTCAAGAGGACAACTCCATTAGTAGCACCAGTGCCCTTAGATATCATTCTTTCCGTGCTTGGAACACTGCTAGGGATAACAATTATCGTTTTATTATGGAACAAGTTTGATATACTTATCGTTGCATCCTTTGGTGCATCTGCGGTGTTGATTTTTGGTACTCCCGATGCTCCTATGGCCCAACCTCGTAATGTTATTTTTGGACATACTCTTTCAGCAGCGGCGGCCGTAACTACCGTAATGATCTTTGGTTTAACATGGTGGTCCCCTGCTTTGGGAACAGCTCTAGCTTTACTCATTATGCTACTAACTAAGACTACTCATCCGCCAGGAGGGGCAACTGCTCTATTCGCAGTGTTGAGTCAAGCTCAACCGAGTTATATTTTAACTCCTATTATGGCAGGTGCAGTAATATTGGTAGTAACCGGGATGCTTGTCAACAACTTGTCCCCCAATCGACATTACCCAAGGTATTGGTATTAGTTCACTACAAGATCATAGAAAGGAGCTTAACAAGAATGTTTAAGAATATTTTAGTTCCAACCGACGCTTCGGAACCAGCCAAACATGCTTTTAAGATGGCCTTGGAATTAGCAAAGAAGTATGGTTCCCGAATCATTCTTCTGCACGTTATTTTTACGCCAGAGGCTTTGGGTTATACATTATCGGGTGGAATTAGCGTTCCTCAGGAAGAAATGAACATTTATGGGGGAGAGGTTTTGACAGCAACTATGGCTGAAATTGCCTTGGGGGCAGTAACTGTCGAAAAGAAACTAATTCCCGGACATCCAGTGGTTACAATCCTTGAAGAAATTAAGAAGGAACAAGTAGAGCTCGTGGTTATGGGCAATCGAGGATATGGACCGATCGCCGGATCCCTGTTGGGAAGCGTGAGCCAACGTGTTTTAGTTAAAGCAGAATGTCCGGTTATGATCGTGAAAGTATGACATTGCTTGTAAGTTTTGTATATCGTTGTTCCAAGTGTTTCTGATAATTTTGTTGTTAAATTTTTGAAGAGATATATAAGTAACCTAGACAAAGTGGCTTAGTAGGTGATAATCTACTTATTGGCGGTAGGCCATCAACTAAATGAGAATCTAAGGAAGTGAACTGGTCTTGTCGGCAAAGCAATATAACGCAGAATCTATCCAGGTCTTAGAAGGGCTAGAGGCGGTCCGGAAACGTCCTGGCATGTATATCGGTTCTACCGGAAGCAGAGGACTTCACCATCTAGCTTATGAAATCATCGATAATGCCATTGATGAGGCTGGGGCTGGATTTTGTGACAGCATTACAGTAACTCTTAATATAGATGGATCTGTGACTATCGAAGACAATGGACGTGGGATTCCAGTTGACATACACCCTGAAAAAAAAATCACGGCCGTAAGATTAGCCTTTGAAACGTTACATGCCGGGGGTAAATTTAGCGGAGATACCTATAAAACATCAGGAGGCTTGCATGGCGTTGGAGCAAGTGTGGTCAATGCCTTATGCGGTTATTTAACCGTTGATATAAAAAGAAACGGCAAACTTTACCGTGTTGAGTATATCAATGGGGGTCAGCTCAAGTCGGATTTACTTACAATAAGAAAAAATATCAAAGGTACAGGAACAATCGTTACGTTTAAACCCGATCCACTTATTTTCAAAGAAACAACAAATTTTAAATACGATACCTTAAGAAGTCGTTTAATGGAGCTCTCTTTTCTTAATAGTGGACTAACGATTAACTTAATTGACCAACGTGGGGAAACTAAATCCGAGACCTTTTCTTCCCAAAATGGTATCATCGGCTTTGTGGAGCATTTAATGAAAGAATCAAGCTATTTGTCAGTACAGAAGAAACCGATATATTTTAAAGGGGAAAAAGACGATGTAATTGTGGAATGTGCCATCCAATATAATGACGGAGATGATGAATCACTACACTCTTATGTTAACAATATTCCTACAGAAGAGGGCGGAACCCATGAGTCGGGATTCCGAACTGCGTTAACCAAAGTCTTTAATAATTACGCACGAAAAAACAATCTCTTTAAAAAGGATGAAAATCTAATTGGGGATGACCTTAAAGATGGTTTATTGTGTGTACTTTCGCTTAAAGTTAAAGATCCTCAATTTGAAGGACAGACTAAAACAAAACTTTCCAATATGGAAGTCGAGGGCGTTGTTCAGTCTTTAACAAATGAGGGAATCAATCATTTCTTTGAAAAAAATACTTTAATTGCTAAAGACGTGATTAATCGGACGTTGACAACTTGCCTTCTTAGACTCGCTGCAAAGAAAGCAAAGGAGCTAAAAAAGAAAGCTCGAGATGCGGAGGTCAAGGCACTCAGTGGTAAACTTGCCGCTTGTAGCGGGAGGGATAGATCTCGTAATGAGCTTTTTCTTGTCGAGGGAGACAGTGCAGGCGGGTCAGCAAAAATGGGACGTGATCGACGTTTCCAGGCCATTCTTCCGCTGCGAGGGAAGGTCATTAATACCTATCGTGCTAAGATAGATAAGGTCTTAGAAAATGAAGAAATTAGAAGTATCATTACCGCGGTTGGCTCAGGAATCGGCAAAGAATTTGATTTGGAAAAAGGAAATTATGCTCGTGTATGTATTATGACGGATGCCGATATCGATGGAGCACATATTCGTTGTCTACTGTTGACTTTTTTCTATAGATATATGAAACCACTTATTCTTAGCGGTAGGGTCTATATTGCTCAATCTCCTTTGTATAAAGTAGAAAAGGAACGAGGCAAAATTATACGTTATGCCTTTGATGAGCGTGAACTCAAGAAAGAACTCAAGGATTTAGGAAAAACAGCTAAGATTTCACGTTACAAAGGCCTTGGTGAAATGAATCCTGAACAACTTTGGGAGACTACCTTGAATCCAGTTAATCGGCGCATGATCCAGGTGACGATAGATGACACTCTTGAAGCGGAGCGTAAGCTTAGGATCCTTATGAGTGAACAAGTAGAGCCACGACGAGAGTTTATGATGGAAAACATTGTCTTTACTGGCGATGATATGTAGTTTTAGGGGGGATATACCCAATGAGTATAACAGAAGACAATATCATCCAGCGTCCACTCGAAGACGTCTTACCGGAATCGTTTTTAGGGTATTCTAAACATGTTATTTTACAGCGGGCTGTTCCTGATGTTAGGGACGGGCTCAAGCCTGTTCATCGTAGAATCCTATTTTCCATGGACGAAATAGGAATGCACCTGGACAAGCCCTATAGTAAGTCAGCGCGGTTAGTTGGGGACTGCATGGGGAAATACCATCCCCATGGTGACTCATCCATTTATGAATCAGCAGTTCGCATGGCACAACCCTGGGCAACACGTTACCCTATGGTAGATGGTCAGGGGAATTTTGGTTCAATCGATGGGGACAATGCTGCTGCTATGCGTTACACTGAGATGAGAATGACGCATTTATCCCAGCTCATGACTCAGGATATAGAGAAAAATACGGTTCTTTTTAAGGAAAACTATGATCAACGGCTCAAAGAACCCGTCGTACTTCCAAGCCCTTTTCCTAATCTTTTAGTTAATGGAGGATCGGGGATTGCAGTTGGCATGATGTCAAATATCCCTCCTCATAACTTGAGAGAAGTCACAGCAGGTGTGATATATCAAATAGATAACCCTCTGGTTACGGTTGATGAACTCTTAGAAATCGTAAATGGTCCGGACTTCCCCACTGGTGGGCTAATTATTGGTACGGAGGGTATTGTTAATGCCTATAAAACAGGACGCGGAAAAGTAACGATGCGTGGTAAGGCATTGATTGAGCAAGGTAAAAACGGCAAGAGCTTAATTCTTATTACCGAGATTCCTTATCAAGTTAACAAATCGACCCTGGCGGCCAAGATTGAAATATTGTCTGATTCGGGTAAAATCGAAGGGATTAGTGAGGTCAGGGATGAGTCTGATCGAGAGGGAATCCGTCTTGTGGTTGAATGCCGTAAAGAGGTCGATCCGCTGAGGGTTTTACGTCTTCTTTATAAACATACTCAACTGGAGGATACATTTGGGATTATTAACTTAGTGATTACGGCAGAAGGTACTCCGAAGGTTCTGGGTCTAAAAGAGATTAATGCCGCTTTTATTGAACATCGAAAAATCGTTGTCACAAAACGTACGGAATTTGACTTAGAAAAGGCTCGTTTAAAAGCGCATATCCTAGAAGGCTTAGTTATTGCCATTAATAACCTGGACGAAGTGATTGCCCTTATACGCGCTAGTAAAACCCCTTCTATAGCTAAGGCTTCGCTTATTACTCGTTTCGAACTTTCCGAGATCCAGGCCCAAGCTATTTTAGATATGAAACTTCAGAATTTAACAAACTTTGAATTAGACGGTATTATTAAAGAACATACAGATGCCATTAAACTTATCACTCAGTTAGAAAGCATTCTGGCTGATGTAAACAAGGTTTATGACATTATTAAAAAGGAACTTAAAGACATCGCTGATAAGTACGGTGATGATCGGCGAACTCTTATTTTGCCTGAGGAAATGAGGGATCAGATCGATCTTAGTTCCTTTGTAGAACCCGAAAGTTTATTTCAGGTTATGGTTACTACGAATGGTTTCATTAAACGAATCCCGTTCCAAACGAAAACCAAGAAAGATAGCACCCTTGTTTGTTCTTTTAAGGATGGAGATACTTTAAAGGAGCGGATCACTTGTACTAACAAGGATACCCTATATTTTTTCACCCAAACAGGAAAATTTTATACTATTAACGCTAAAACAGTTCCTGAAGGGAAAAATAAAGATAAAGGGGGGCCCCTGACCAATCTATTCAGATTGCCTATAGGTGAAAGTGTAGTGTCTACTCTTCCTATTAAAGATGCCACTGAAAAGTTATACTTTGTCTTCGTTACTAAGGATGGACAAGTTATGCGGAGCCCGGTGAGCGATTTTATAAATGCTCGATCTTCGGAAGCCATAGGGCTTAAAGGGGGGGATACTGTCGTCAAAGTATTCCTTAGCGATGGTCAAGGAGAATTATTTTTGGCTACATATAAAGGGCAATCGATTCGATTCCAAGAGACGGAAATTAACCCCATGGGACGAAAATCACGGGGTGTTAAGGGGATGTCTTTAGGTAATAAAGATTGGATTGTAGATGCGTTGATGCTGACTAGTTCGAAAGAAAATCCTTTAGGTGATTTAGTTACGGTTACACAACGAGGATTCGTAACACGGACATCCCTAGAAGAATACAAACCACAAGGTCGTGCAGGAAAAGGAATTGCCATTGGCAAGGTAGACTCAGTGGGTACAGGTTTTATTGTTGGGGTTAGGCATGCCAAAGATGATGACGTATTAAACGTGATACAACTTAGCGGAATCGTCACTAGACTTGAAATGAAGAACGTTAGGGTAGAGTCTCGTACAAAAGCAGGGTTGCAATGGATCCCTGTGTTACTGAATGATTACGCAGTGGGGATAATATAGAGTGTAATCAATTATACCTCCCATGCAAGTTCATCTGAATAATAAGTAAATGAATCAACATAATATAATCAAAGTGAGCTTTGTGGGAGGTATATCGAGATGAAGATTTCTAGTATTATGGTTAACGGGTCAAGTGTTGATAATGAATACAGTTTTAACAATTACGCGTTAACTTTGGTCTTCAAGGACAATGAGACAGAAAAAACAGTCAGAGCAAATCTGCGTTACTATCCTACAAAAAACGAATGGGATCTTAATCCAATCTATTACGAGTACACAAAAGACGAGAAACAAGCTATGATTGAGCAAATAATTAATAATGAAAATTTTATTACTGCATTCCACACAGAAGTTATTCCCTTAGAAGAGTA
>JADQBO010000189.1 GCA_016278585.1 Desulfosporosinus sp. | reverse complement strand
GTTACCTTTATGGAATGTACAAAAGACTCCGTAACGAATTTACAGGAGTTCTAACGGGTAAAGGATTAGACTGGGGTGGAAGCTTAGTACGAACTGAAGCTACCGGCTATGGTCTTTGCTATTTTATGGAAGAAGCACTCAATGCTAAAGGCAAATCCTTTAAAGGTGCAACTGTTTCTATTTCTGGATCGGGGAATGTTTCAATTTATGCCGCAGAAAAAGTTCGAGAATTAGGTGGCAAAGTTGTTGCAATGAGTGATTCTAATGGTTATATCTTTGATCCTGAAGGTATCAACTTAGACACTTGTAAACAAATTAAAGAAATTGATCGGCTCAGAATCAGCAAATATGTTGAATGTCATCCAAGTGCAACCTACTTCGAAGGGTGTTCTGACATCTGGAGCGTAAAGTGCGATATAGCCCTGCCCTGTGCCACACAAAATGAACTGGACTTAAGTGCTGCCCAAACTTTAATCGCAAATGGCTGCTACGCCGTTGGTGAGGGAGCTAATATGCCTTCTACACCTGAAGCGGTTGATCTATTTATTGACAAAAAAGTAATCTTTGGTCCTGCGAAAGCAGCTAATGCCGGTGGAGTTGCAACTTCAGCTCTCGAGATGTCTCAAAACAGCATGAGATATTCATGGTCTTTTGAAGAAGTTGATGCTAAGCTCAAAGACATTATGATCAACATTTATAAAGAGGCCAGTGAGGCCGCTAAGGAATACGGACAAGAAGATAATCTCGTAGTTGGCGCTAATATTGCCGGCTTTATTAAGGTTGCTAAGGCGATGTATTCCCAAGGAATTGCTTATTAAAATAAAGTTATTAGCGAGGCATAAGGCACCTTGGTTATTACCAGGGTGCCTCGTTTATACTTATATAGGTTTGCTTTTTCTAATAACTACTGATCACTTATTTGCTTGGTTTCCGGCTGAATCGGCTAAGGAATGCCTTGATTCCTCCACTTTTTTCAGGCGGCACTTGTACATTTAAGGTGTCAGATAAACTCTTGGTTTCCCTTTGTAAATTAGGTCCCTGAAAATTTCCTCCTTGAGGGAACCCAGGGTAATTCATCCCTCGTTTCTGCATAAAGCGCTCGAGTCCCCTCAGCGGAAATGGGTTTTGTCCCAAGCCCTGCATAAGATTGGGGGTATTTGGATTGTTAAACAGGTTAAATCCTCGAATTGGCATACTCTATCCACCTCCCCTAAATAATGTAGGTCAAAATAATAATGGGCTCCCTAAACAATAGGAAGCCTCATCTTTTTAGATAGTTCTTAGAAGATAACTCCCAAAGCAATTAGGATTAAGATTGCGATCGCAATAATCCCTGCGCCTACACCTGTACCGACAGCGTGACCAGTATGACACCCACCGGCATATCCACCATATCCATACATATTGTTATACCTCCTTCAGTTTTGTTAAGATAAACCAACTTCAAACAATGAGGGTTTTAAGATCTAAAATACAATTCCCATTGCGATAAGCAGCAAAATTATGACAACTACGGCTGCAATACCAGCTCCAATGCCGCCGCCATAAGCTCCACCAAGGTCACCTGCTCCGAATGCCATTTAAAGTCCCCCTTTCATCTTTGTATTAGTATACGGATATTTCCACTAATGGTTAACAATATTTTCCATTAATTTTTATTTTTTACTGCATGCTATTTTGAAAAAAAACACCCTATAGAGTCGACACTTCAGATGTCTCTTCTATAGGTTATTTTGCTTGTCGTTGTACAGCCATTTTTCCACGTTTCCGTCTTGTTCAGTTATAATGCTTTTTCTCCACTATCTCCCGTTCTTATCGTATACACATTTTCTATTTCAGAGACAAAGATTTTTCCGTCTCCGATCTCTCCTGTGCGTGCTTCTTTAGTAATGACTTGGATGACCTTATCAACATCTTTATCAATGATCACGACTTCGATTTTCACCTTTGGAATAAGATGGATAGTATACTCCACCCCTCGATAAACCTGGGTATTCCCCTTTTGTTTTCCGCACCCGATCACTTGGGTTACTGTTAATCCATTGACTCCCAGCGTTCCTAAGGCATTTTTTACATTGTCTAGCTTTCCAGGACGAATAATTGCCTCAATTTTTTTCATGTAATTCACTCCTTATACTATAAGTTAAATAACCTTTGCAACTGCTCTGCCTTCTAAAGTCTTAAGTTGTATCCTTGGTTACTTTATTAAACGAATTCAGAATAAGCGGTTTCTCCATGTAACGATAAGTCTAAACCATTCGATTCTTGCTCTTCACTGACCCGTAGTTGCATCACCAGACTAATAGCCTTTAAGATGATAAAAGTGGCTAACATTGTAAATACCACTGTAATCAAAACACTCAGTGCTTGAATCCCCAAGAGAGAGACATTTCCGTAGAACATCCCATCTGCACCGGCCGAATTGATACTCGTAGTTGCAAAGATCCCTGTCGCTAAGGCCCCCCAGGTCCCGCCAATTCCATGGCAGCCAAAGGCATCCAAAGCATCGTCATACCCAAACTTTGCTTTTATCACGCTGATTGCCAAATAACATACCACACCACCCACTAGTCCAATAACTATGGAGGACAGCGGCGTTACAAATCCTGCACCCGGAGTTATCGATACTAATCCTGCTATTGCGCCACTGGCTGCCCCTAGGATTGTGGCTTTTCCTCTATGGATACATTCCACAATTGACCAAGCTATAGCGCCTGCAGCTGCTGCAGTATTTGTATTCACAAAAGCCATACCTGCAAGCCCATTAGCACCTAAAGCACTTCCTGCATTAAACCCGAACCATCCAAACCAAAGAAGTCCTGCTCCTAGGACAGTCATCGGAACGTGGTGTGGTGCCATCGATTCTTTGCCAAGTCCCCGGCGCTTTCCAAGTACTAAGGCTGCTACCAGTGCGGAGTACCCCGAACTAATATGCACTACATTTCCTCCTGCAAAGTCCAACGCACCAAGATTTCTTAAGAAACCGCCCACTCCCCAGACCCAGTGGGCTAGAGGATCGTAAACAAAGGTTGCCCATAAAAGCATGAAGGCTAAAAATGCCGGGAAACGCATCCGTTCTGCGATTGAGCCGCTTATTAAAGCGGGAGTGATGATTGCAAACATCATTTGAAAGCCCATAAAAACGATTGCTGGAATTGTTTCTGAGTAATCTGGATTAGGTTCAATTCCAACTCCATTTAGACCCAGCCAGTCTAATCCTCCGATTAAACCAAAGTGATCCGTTCCAAAGGCTAAACTGAATCCCACCAAAATCCATTGTAAAGACATAATACCCATCACAATCCAACTATGCATGAGAGTACTTAGAACATTCTTTTTACGCACCATACCACCATAAAAAAGTGCTAAACCAGGGGTCATTAGAAATACTAGTGCTGTACAAATCAATATAAAGGATGTATCTCCCGTATCCATCATTATTCCTCCTTCTCAATAAAACTGATACTTTCTGCCTAGTAAACAAAAGGCGCTTTGAGCTACTCTTACGAGTATCCTCAAAGCGCCTTTGCTTTGCCTTCATTTTTACTTACCTATGGGGTTTTCGGTGTGCACACCTTATGTTTGGTATTCTAGCATAGAGACTAGATCAATTACAAGACTTCCTCTTCATGAATCCTGTATACCTAGAGGTTAGAAGACAGAGGGAGATGCAAGATGACAGAAACCTAATATCCCCCCAGAGAGGCCGGAACGTCAAAATTCTAATGACGGATCGAATCGATGATCGATACCCTCTATTAAAATTAGCAGTGTTACTGGATATAGATCATTAAATCAGCCAGGATAGGGTTATAGATAAACTCTAGGAATAGAAATAAGATGAGCCCCACGAACCCACCGATCATCGATCCATTAATTCTGATCCATTGAAGGTCATCTCCAGCCTTGTCCTGAATAAACTGATTGAGATCCTGATCTGTATACGCCGCTAGAGTCTCCCTAACAAAATTCCCAATCATGTGGTGCTCATTTTTAATCACCCGACATAAGGTATCCACGACAAACAAGTTCACCCTCTCCTGAAGCACTTTGTTCGCCTGAATGCTAACCCAATATCTATCAACATAAGGGTGCAGGATACGATAGAGGGCATTTGGTTCTATGGTTGAGGAAGGAGCGGTAACCACGTTTATAGCTGCTCCTATGACAGTCTCTAAAAAACTCTCCAACAAAGGCTCTGCCAATATATCTTCTTTCCACTGTTCTATCTGCCTTTGAAACTCTGGATTTTCAGCTAATTCATCCATCCGATCGATAAGGTTGTCCTTCAAAGTTTCACGCAAAGGATGGTTTGGGTCTTTCAACTTACGTAAGGTTAAAAGTAACTCAACCTGTAGAGCATCCGCAGCTTCGTCAAGGTTTAATCCGTCTGACATCTCTACAAAGCCCATTAGGGTACGGAATATTGATCCTCCATTAATCACCTTTTCTTGTTTGATTTCCTCAAGGTATCTAATAATAACTTGTCGTGTTTCCCCTTCTGCTGCTTTGTCCCATAATCTTTCGGCTAAACGATCCAGCCCTTGATCCACATACCCATGTTTTAATGCCCATCCCCTTACAACCTGTACTTTAGGCGCTAATTCCCAAGTTTTAGCGTTATTGCGCAGATACATAGTGAGTTGCCTGGCTAGCTGGTCCGGCTGTTGTTTTTCAATATAACTCTGCAGATGAGGAACCAACTTATTCGTTAGATAAACTGATCCGCCTTCCTTGTTTATAAAGTTAAGGAACGACTCAACAAGTGGAATCCCTTCAATTTTACGGCGAATTAAATCTACACGCAAAAGCTCTGATTGCACCATAGATGCCACTGCTGCGATGACCTTCTCCCGGTTTCGGGGGATTAACGCAGTATGAAAGCCCCACCCTAAGGGTTTTTTGAAAATCGCAGTAACTGCAAACCAATCAGCGATTCCACCTACTAATGCTGCTTCTAAGACGAAATATATCAGCCTGATGCCAAAGTTATGGGGATTAAGATGGTCTAAGACCATGGCTCCCAAGAAAAAGATGAAAACTGTACTTATGGTAAGATTTGCCTTTTTATTATAATTCATCATTGCAACACCATCCTGAGTAAGAAAATCATTATTCCGGCCAAACCGCCTACGACTGCGCCGTTAATCCTGATCATTTGCAGATCGTTACCCGCTTTATCCTCAATTAGCGCAACCAGCTTGTCATTCGTCAAAGGGTCCAAACCTTCACGCACTAGGCGTCCGATGGCATTATGATGGTTCTTAATCTGTTTTTCGAGAAAGCCTTTAACTCCTTCATCGACCTTACACCTAAAGTCCTGATTTTGCTCGACTCTTTCAAGGTAACCACTCCAATGGTTCTGCATATTTGCAAGAAGATGTTCGGTTATCCTAAATGCTTTCTTTTCTTCTAAGGGTTCTATTCCCCTATCTAAAGCCTCAATCACAAAACGATTGAGACGCTCTTGGAGGGAAGTTTTTGTTTTAAGTTCTAACACGAACTTGAGCAAAGCATCCTTAAGCCAATCTGCCAATGTACCATCCTGCAAGACTGTTTTAACCTTTTCTTGAAGACCGTGGGCTAGTACAGCGGGTGAAGGAAGGAACATCCCCACCATTTTACGAGTAGGATTATTATCTGAATACCTTGTCAAAGCTGCTTCCATCATATCCTTTAGAGCATCACGGACAACAGGTTGATCCACAAATTCCGAGATTACACGACAAATAACGTTTATAGCCCGATCCACGTCTCCATGTTCCACCGAGAATTCGAGGGCTTCAGCAAGAGTTTGTGAGAGCTTCAAACTACCTACGTTTTCTCCCAGTAACCCCTTAATTTCTCGCTGAAACTCTTCTGGATCTCGATGCTTTAGAATATCCTCCCCTAAATTGGCAAGGATGAGACTCACCGTTTCCTGGACTTCCTGCTCTTGAAAAACTCGAATCAGTACCCCTGAAAAATCCCAGGAGGACAGTTTTCGACTAAGTAAGTCTTGAGAAAGCAGTTCATGCTGTACCATATCTGCTAAGGCCACAAAAATTCGTTCTCGGTTCTGGGGAATTATTTCTGTACGCAACACTTTGCTTGGCCTAATACCCAGCGGACGCCGAAAAAGGGCGGTTACCGCAAACCAATCGGCAAGCCCCCCGATCATTCCTGCAATACATCCACTTGAGATGAGCCCTCCGATAAAACTTCCCTGAAGGTAAAACGGATAGCTCACTAAAAACCCTAGAGTCATACCTCCCAAGGTTAAGTTAGCACTCTGTGTATTATTTCTTTTCATCATTGTATTCTTCACCTGCTCTTGTTAAATCGCTAAGTACAACATTCAACTGTTCTAAGGCCTTATTTAGATCCTCCACTTGAAGGAGGTCAAGTTTCTCAATGATGCGCGAAAATTTTAGTTTTCTTTCCGCTTCAAAGGTAATTAAGGGTTTGATCCCTTTCGGAGAAAGTTGAATTATGACCACTCGGCGATCTTCTTCACTACGAGTCCTAGTGATAAGGCCTAACTTATAAAGGCGATCTATAAACCCAGTAACTGCTCCCAACGTAATTCCAAACTGTTTGGCAATATCGGATGGTGTACAAGTTCCACAGCCCTCCAGATACTTCAAAAACATTATTTGATGTATTGATAGGTTTCGTTCTTCAGGCAGTAAATAATATTGATACTTTTTCCAAGTTTCCCTAAATAGGCGATCAGTATCTTCCATTAAGGTAGTTTCTTTTTCCTTGGTCATACGTATATCACTCCTAACACGGGGGGTAAGTTACAAACCTTATTATAATTTCCATAAATAGTTTATGTCAATTATTAATTATCCACTTCTTTTCACTAACGATTAATCAATCCCGATAAAACTCAAAAGACTCAGGCTTGTATTTTCTTTTTAAAAAAATGTGAACCTTCCACTTAGCATTTTAATTAAAGGGTATGATAAACTATTCAAAATAAACTATTGGCGGAGGATATAAATGCAACATAAATTTTCAAGAACTGAGCTTCTAATTGGAACTAGTGGTTTGGAAAAACTTCGCGAAAGCACGATCATGATCTTCGGAATCGGAGGGGTTGGCTCTTTCACTGTGGAAGCTTTAGCCCGTGCAGGTGTTGGTCATTTAATCTTGGTTGACTTTGATGATATTTGTCTAACAAATATTAACCGCCAATTACATGCCCTTCATTCCACTGTGGGGATGGCGAAAGTAGAGGTTATGAAACGTCGAATTCTGGAAATTAATCCCCGTGCTCAGGTTGAAACGATTAAGAAATTCTATACAGCGGAGGATGGTGATCTCTTTCTTGATAGAAAACTAGACTATGTTGTTGATGCTATCGATACTGTTTCAAGCAAAGTGAATTTAGCTAAAGAATGTTTATTGCGCAATATTCCCTTTATCTCTAGTATGGGCGCAGGCAATCGGCTCACTGCAGAAAATTATAAGGTTACAGACATTTCTAAAACGAGCGGAGATCCACTTGCTAAAGCCATGCGCAAATTACTACGTAAAGAAGGTATTACAAAAGGAGTTAAAGTCGTGGCTACTCCAGACCTCCCCCTTACCCCACTCTCCATAGCAGCTGATTGCCAAACAAACTGTATTTGTCCTAGCGGAGATGCACACTGTGCGGTAAAAAGACAAATCCCTGGCAGCATGTCTTTTGTCCCATCTGTTGTCGGACTTCTTATTGCAGGAGAAGTCGTACGGGACTTGCTTAACGGGATAAGGTAGTAAGAGTTAGGGAAAAGCGTTAGAAACTTAAAGAAGACCCTTGTTACTGAGTTTATTATCAGTAACAAGGGTCTTCAAGAGTTTTTACTTATGCCATGAACATCTTGACATCATCTTCAACACTGGAGATGCCTGCTATGC
>JADQBO010000015.1 GCA_016278585.1 Desulfosporosinus sp. | reverse complement strand
ATCTAGAAGGTTCTCTTGCTCAAGACACTCGATAATAATTCCAGCCATCCCGTAAACTCCGGCATCTCCACTGCTTACAACGGCTACTCGATGTCCCTCAGCAGCCAGCCGAATCGCTTCACGACAGCGGTCAATTTCTTGACGCATACCAGTAGCTACAATTTGTTGATGGGTTAAAAACGACCGAATAAGCTCAATGTAGGTCTTATATCCCACGATGTATTCAACCTCATTTAATACTGACTGAACCCGAGTTGTCATATGATCTTGGTCTCCAGGCCCGAGGCCTACAACATAGAGCTTTCCATGCTGATCGCCACTGTGACCCCCTGTCCCTTGGTTTTCGGCAGAACTAGCCGTCCTCTTTGGGCTCCCAGTAAACTCGCTGCTTCGCATACACCGTCCACTCCTATCTTTTCGCTTACAAAGTTTGATCGACTTAGCTGTTCTTGAAGATTAACGACTTGTAGTTCATCTGCTCGAAAGGTTTGAAACGGAACCCTCAAATACTTAGCCGCTTCAATCAGGCCCACTTCATCAGATTTAAGGTCAATACTATAGATTCCCGAGATTGCTTTAAGGGAGGCTCCGATCTGTTTTACTGCCGTTCTAATTCTCTCTAGAATGACATCCCGAGCGACTCCTCGGCGGCATCCTACCCCAATACTTAAGATCGGTGGAATTAAATACAGACAGTCCGACTTAATACTTGAGCTTGGAAAAGCATCAACCAATATATTCGCTTGATCTATTTCGCTCTTAGATAAAAAGCGATAATGGGGATCATTCAACCATGGGTTGTGCTCAACCTTTAAAGAATAATTTGTCCAAACATTAAGACATTTTTGCTCCAAAAGTAAGCGATTAACCGCTGGCAAATGATGAACAGGTTCTACTTTCCAACCATACCTACGGGCATATTCGTCCGGTGCCACCATTCCTCTAACATCTGTAGCAGTCGTTATAACAGGTACTGCCCCTATCTGATCTGAGATCTGTTTGGCCCAAGCATTGGCACCACCTAAATGTCCGGAAAGTAGGGGAATCACAAATCCCCCATCTTCATCCAGTACAAGCACGGCCGGATCTCGATCTTTCCCTTCAATTAAGGGTGCAATTTGGCGTACGACAATTCCTGTAGCCATGACAAAAATTAGAACTGAACATTCTTGCCATAAACTCGGAACGATATCACTCAAACGAGTGAAGCTTTGCCCTTGCTTTTGACCAAGCACTTGCTTATGAATATAAAGTTCTCGAATAACGGTATCCGGAAGTCCCTTACCAATACGCTCCATCGTATCCAGCCCTCGGTCAGTCAAGGAAACAAGAGCTATTTTCGTTTTCGGAGCGTTCAAGTTTTCGTTCACGTTTCTGTTCCTTGCCGATATTCATGGGTAAAAGTCGGGTCATAGAGTTTAGAGCGGGCATACCCCTGAGCTGGATCTAAGAAATCTCCCACAAGAATTTGAGCCTGTTTACGAATTCCTGCCTCTTTTACTTTTTCGACGATCGTTTCTAGGGTTCCCAAAAGAACCTCTTCATCTGGCCAACTCGCTTTTGCGACCACAGCAATTGGAGTTGAGGCAGGATAACCACCTTCCAGCAACGCTTGGACGACTGATCCCATATCCTGTACACTTAGGAAAATGGACATACTGGTTTGATGTTGTGCTAATTTGGCAAGTGCTTCCCGTTCTGGAACTGGAGTTCGTCCAGCTATGCGTGTAAGAATCAAAGTTTGACTAATTTCCGGCAGGGTAAATTCACGTTTAACCGCCGCCGCAGCTGCAAACACCGAACTAACCCCAGGAATCACGGAATACGGTATTTCTTGCTTATTTAAATGTTCGAATTGTTCCTTAATAGCTCCATACATACTAGGATCTCCTGTGTGGAGGCGGACAATGGTTTCTCCACGTTTTGAACCCTCGAACATTAAAGCAACCACGTCTTCGAGGGTGAGATGGGCACTGTCATGAAAAGGGGTTCCAGGACGGCAAATCTCCAGCAATTTTGGGTTGACTAGAGACCCAGCATAAATCACCCGATCCGCTCGTTCCAGGGCACGAGAACCTTTGATTGTGATTAGTTCAGGATCTCCCGGACCAGCTCCAACGAAAATCACTTCACCCTTAGTATTTTTCTGGTTCACTCTTTTCCCTCCCCAATAGATCTTTTTTAACGAGTAACAGACTAAGGTAATCAATTTTATCGGCTTTAAAATCCTGCGGATTAGGTTCCCAACGGATTTTTTCTCCGGCTTGTCCTAAGCGAGTTAACAAAACTGCTTTTTTATCCCGCTCTTCGAGCAGCGTTAAAATCTCAGGAAGTCTTCGAGAGACTTTCATTAAGACTAAATTGGGAAAATTAAGGAATTCACCAACATCTTCAGTGCTTGGCAAGATCAGGAGGGGCTCATCCCCTGTGGCTAGAGGCAAATTAATCTTAGCAGCTGCTGCGGACATAGCCGTAATTCCCGGCACGGTTACAATGTATTCCTGAGGCAGATCATATTGAAGTATATTAAGTAAGTAACTGTAAGTACTATAAAGTGAAGGATCGCCTAGCGTTATAAAGGCCACAGATTTACCCTGTTTCAGTTCAGTTAAGAGGGTTTGTGCCCCGTCTTGCCATGCCTTGGCTAAAACCTGTTGATCTGAAGTCATGGGCATTTCTAATTCGACTAGGCGCACATTGGCTGGACAATGTGCTTTGGCAATGTCCCAAGCGACACTCTCTCGATCAAGTTTCGATTTTGGGATGGCTACTAAATCGACCGATTGTAAAACATCGACAGCTTGTAAGGTTAATAATCGAGGGTCTCCGGGACCGACTCCAACTCCATAGAATTTTCCCCAAGTTTTATTCATCACTTTTCCCCTTTTCGTGCTGAAATTATAAAGATTGGATTCAACGCTTGTGCCATATGTAAAGTTTTTACTTCTTTCCAACGGACCGCTTGGATGGAAATGGTATCGATATCCTGATAGTTAAAATCTGTAAGCAGTTTTAAACCTTGAGCCACTGTCTCTATGGTCACTGCTGTAATTACGATTCTTCCACCTTCAACAAGGGGAACGGTTTTTAAGATCTCAGATAAACGCCCATTACTCCCGCCAATAATGCAGACATCGAGTGCTGGAAGCTCACCAAAGACCTCTGGGGCAGCTCCAGGAATCAGTTGAAGATTTGAAACTTCAAACTTTTGTTGATTAGCAAGAATGAGTTCTTGAGCCTCAGGATTATGTTCAATGGCATAAACTAAGCCTTCAGAAGCAAGACCAGCGGCTTCGATGCTTATACTTCCCGTTCCTGCGCCAACATCAACAACATAATCGCTTTTCGAGATCTGAGCTTTAGCGAGTACTTGTACACGAATTTCCGCCTTAGTCATGGGAACCTTTCCTCGCAGAAACTCTTCGTCTGGAATTCCAAGCCTACACTGGTTGCTGCGCATGTTAGAATATTTAATTGATTGTGGGGTACACTTAATATTAGTTTGATTAGGATGAAGAATAAGAATGGCATTATTTAACAAGGTATTTTCTTGAGCTAACTGCTCCGCATCCATTGTTGCCCAAAATTCCTCTGGATAAGTAAGGGCATTTCCAATCGATATTTTGAGATTATCACCACGTTCTAGATAGAGTTGCGCGATTTTCTGTGGAGTATTCTCCCCACCAGTTAGAACCGCTGTTGGACGAGTGATCACCTCAGGCAATACGGATAATGCACGTCCGTGAACACTAGAAAAGGTTGCCTCCTGCCAAGGAAGCTCGGCTCTAGCAAACGCAAATTGAAGAGAACTAATCCCAGGATAAACATCAATTCTCTCCTTAGGAAATTCCTTCTTAAGCCTAGGTAAAAAACTAAAAAAACCAGGATCACCAGAGACAAGAACTCCAATAACCTTTTCTTCTAGAAGTGCGTTTCTAATCACCTCAATACTGCTGGCTAGATCCCCGGATAGTGAGTATTGGCGTCCATTGAAATCAGAAAAGAGTTTGAGGGCCCTAGACCCTCCAATTAAAATTTCGCAGTTCTTTACAAGTTCTGTAATTGCAGGAGGCAACCATTCCGGTTTTCCAGGGCCGATTCCGATGACTTGTAACATTAAAAACCCTCTTCCATATTTGATGAGTCATAAAAAAACGAGCCTAAGCGGCTCGTATGGTTTACTCTAAATAAACATACATCTCCTATCGCTCGTAGGTTTGTGATGTTACTTAAGGCAGGTTTCCTGGCTTCAAATCATCGTTCTCCTATCCCTCATTCTAGTGGGATTTATTGTAGAGAACTCCTTGTTTACAGTGGCGGGACCGCGTCGGATTTACATCGACTTCCCCTTAAATCCTCTATTTCAAAGGAACCTTAAGTATAATTTATGTATTTTTATAAGATTGATTAATATTTAGTTATTCTATAAGTATATCCAAAATCCCTCTTTTTAAAAGTGATTTTTGAAATAGTTTTTTATGAAACAATCATCCATAAATAGCAAAATGTGCACATCCTCCTCATAAACATCAAAGGCTTTATTTAACGTTTAGCTTTGTTTAAAAAAATCAATATTCAGGAGCATATGTAAACAATCGCAAGTATTTTCATTGTCATTTGCTTAAATAGGCTTTTGACCTTTATCTATAATGAAAGTATAATGTACTGTGACAACTCTACGCGAAATGTTAAGTTGTTATTTGATTCCCTAACTCTTTAGAAAGGAGGTTAGATCATGGGGGTAAAAATTGAAGTTAAGAATTTGATTAAGATCTTTAGTTCACAACCACAAAAAGCATTGCACTTATTAGATAAAGGTTTCGACAAGGAACAAATCTTTGCAGAAACTGGTTTAACTGTAGGTATAAATAATGTAAGCTTTACTGTGAATGAGGGAGAGGTTTTTGTCGTCATGGGGCTGTCCGGGAGTGGAAAATCGACCATTCTTCGGTGTCTCAATCGGTTAATTGAACCGAGCTCAGGCTCAGTTATCATTGATGGTGTTGATATCATTAAGCTAAAAACCCAAGAGCTAAGACAAGTAAGACAAAAAAAATTAGCCATGGTTTTCCAGCAGTTTGCGCTCTTACCTCATCGGACGGTGCTGCAGAACACGGTTTTTGGCTTAGAGGTCCATGGGGTAGGCAAAGCCGAACGCGAAAAACGCGCCTTAGACCGATTAGCGATGGTCGGACTTGCCGGCTTGGAACATTCCTATCCTGATGAGCTAAGTGGTGGAATGAAACAACGGGTTGGATTAGCCCGCGCCTTGACCAACGATCCTGATATTCTTCTTATGGACGAGGCTTTTAGTGCCTTGGATCCCTTGATTCGTGAAGAAATGCAGGATGAGTTATTAAATCTCCAACAGAAGATGAACAAGACTATCGTATTTATTACTCATGACTTAAATGAAGCCTTAAAAATAGGCGACCGTATTGCATTCGTAAGGAATGGTTCACTCGTTCAAGTGGGTACTCCAGAAGAAATTCTCAGAGATCCTGCAGATGACTATGTTGCCAAATTTACAAGAGGTGTTGATCGAAGCAGAATTCTAACCTTAAAAGACGTTATGAAACGACCCCATCCGGTTGTACAATTGCGTGATGGTCCCCATGTCGCCCTACAGGTTATGAAAGAACATGGTATTTCCAGTGTCTTCGTGGTGGATCGCGCTAAACATTTGCAAGGGCTGATAACTGCTGAGCAAGCCATTGAAGCACGAAAAGCCGACATCAAGAGTCTTCAGGATGTCGAGTTACTTGAAGTTCCCGTCCACAATGAAACTGTTCTCGTTCAAGATATTTTCACGGTTATTGCAGAAAGTAAGGTTCCCTTAGCGGTGATTGATGAAGAAAAACGTCTCATTGGAATCATCATACGAGGCTCAGTGCTTGCTGCGTTAGCCGACACAGGAGGTGAACCAAAAGATGTATCGTCTTCCATTGGGACAGTGGGTTAACCAAGGTGTAGATTGGCTGTTGGATCATTTCGGTAGTGCATTTGATGCTTTCACTGCATACGTAACCGATATTGCAGATTCATTACGTGATGGTTTAGGATTTCTTCCCTGGTATGTTATCATTCTAGTCTTTGTACTATTAGCCTGGCGCGCCAAGGGGTGGCGACTAGCTGTGGGATCCGGGCTTGGATTATTCCTGATCTATAACCTAGCATTGTGGTCCGCCTTTCTTGATACTCTAATTCTCGTGCTAATTGCTTCGACCGTTTCTCTGATTATAGGTATTCCCTTAGGAATACTTGCAGCACGGAGTGAACGCTTCCATAGAGTTCTCGCCCCTGTGCTGGATTTCATGCAGACAATGCCTTCATTTGTTTATCTCATTCCTGCCTTGATGTTCTTTAATTTAGGCACGGTATCTGCTGTTTTTGCCACAGTGATCTTCTCAATGCCCCCTGTTATTCGTTTGACGGATCTTGGGATTCGCCAAGTTCCTACAGACCTTGTTGAAGTTGGAGAAGCCTTTGGTTCGAGCTCCAGTCAGATGCTCTTTAAAATTCAGTTACCACTAGCTCTGCCTACAATCATGGCGGGAATCAACCAAACCATGATGCTCTCTCTTTCCATGGTCGTTATTTCGGCGATGATTGGGGCTCAGGGTCTGGGTGCTGGAGTTCTCGCAGGGATTGCCCAGATGGACATTGGTAAAGGTTTTGAGTATGGTTTAGCTGTCGTTATTCTTGCTATGATCTTAGACCGTCTCAGTCAAGGGGTCGCAAGCAATTCACGAGCAGCTATTAAAAAATAATAAGAAAGAATTAGGAGGATGATCGAGTGAAGTTACTAACAAGTAAATGGAAACGTGGATTAATCTATGCCATGGTAGCTCTTCTAAGCGTGGGAATCCTGGCAGGGTGTGGAGGAACTACCCCAGCTGAAAAAGACCCAGATCCTGTAACAACGGGCGATAACAAGAAGGTAAATATTGGTTACGTCAATTGGGCTGAAGATGTGGCTGTAAGTTATCTCTGGAAGGAAATCCTCGAAGGAAAAGGCTATGAAGTTAATCTCACAAGTCTTGAAGTAGCGCCCCTCTTTGTAGGGTTAAATAAAGGAGACCTAGACGTCTTTATGGATGCTTGGCTTCCTATTACCCATCAAACATACTGGGATAAGTATAAAGAAAACCTAGATGACTATGGTATATGGTATAAGAGCGAAGCTAAAATCGGCCTGGTTGTACCTAAGTATGCAGAAGTCACTTCTATAGGTGATCTAAAAGCTAACAAGGATAAGTTTGATGGTAAAATTATTGGAATCGATCCGGGTGCTGGAATTATGAAGGCTACGGATAAAGCAGTCGCAAGCTATGGTCTAGATTATGAAGTTGTGCAGAGTTCCGAAGCTGCAATGATGACCGCCCTTGATAAAGCTTACCGTGATAAGAAGTGGATTGCAGTGACTGGTTGGAGTCCTCATTGGATGTTCGCAAAGTATGATCTTAAATACCTAGTTGACCCAAATAAAGATTTTGGGGATGCTGAAGAGATTCATACCCTGGCCAACAAGGAATTCACCAAGTCAAATCCGGAAGTTGCCAACATGCTGAAAGCTTTTAAACTTGATGACCAGCAAATCGGTGATATCGAAAGTTTAATTAACGAAGGTATGGAGCCTCAAGCAGCTGCTAAGCAATGGATAGAAGCCAATCAAGCTGTAGTGGATAGTTGGCTTAAATAATAAGCACTATACCATAAGTACTAGGGAGACCCTTGTCCATCGCCTTGCTTAAGAGGTTATGGGGAAGGTTCTCCCCTTTTATTTTTCTTACCCACTCGGTGGGTGAAACAGGGGTGGTGGGTGAAACAGGGGGACAGGTGCATTGTTTCAGTTTATCTGAAACAATGCACCTGTCCCCCTGACTTCCAGCAAGCCATGCAGACCGGTGAGGCCGTTATTTCAGA